>CAYGPA010000041.1:0-18228 GCA_964351535.1 uncultured Planctomycetaceae bacterium | reverse complement strand
ACGCCGTCGAGCACTACCCCGTGCGCTGGTCGTTCCTGCCCGCGAACGACGAGACCTTTCGGCGCATGGCGGCGCGGTACCCGGTCGGCACCGTGATCGTCCCCGACGACTACCTCGGAGCGCGCCTGTCGGCCTGGGCGCTGCAGGAAGACGGACTCGTCGCGCGCGGTACGCTGAAGGTGCGCGGAGACGTGCACCACATCTTCCAGCGCGCCGCGCGACGTTGAAGCGCCGACTGCTCGGATCTGGGTGACGGCCTGGAGAGCGCGCGCGGGGCCTCGACGGCCGGCGCGGTCCGGGCCGGTTGCGGGGATCAGCTCGCGCTGCTGTACTGGACGTGCGCCGTACCCATCCGAGGATCCAACATGCGATGGCTCTCCGTCCTTGCAGCCTGTTCCGTTGTCTCCTCCTCTCCCGGAAACGCCTTCGCCCAGGGATCGACGGTGCTGAACGTGCCCGGCGGTCTGGGGCGTGAGCAGCTCGGCGCCGCGGTCGACATCCAGGGGGACACGCTCGTGGCCGGCGCTCCGCGCGACGACGAGAACGGGTTCGACGCGGGCGCCGCGTACGTGTTCGTCCGCACGGGCACGGACTGGACCGTGCAAGCGCAGGTCGTCGGGACCGATACGACCGACGAGGACCTCTTCGGATCGGCCGTGCACCTCGACCGGGACAGGCTGATCGTCGGGGCGCCTCATTCGACCGCTGCGGCCCTGTCCAGCGGCGCGGCCTACGTGTTCGAGCGCGTGGGAGCCGTGTGGACCCAGACGGCGAAGCTCGAGGCCGGCGACGGCTCGCAGGCCGACCGCTTCGGCTTCGCGGTGGCGCTCGAGGGCGACCGCGCGGTGGTCGGCGCGCCGCGCGTCGACGGATTCCAGACGGACATCGGTGCGGTCTACGTCTTCGAGCGCGTGGGAACGGCGTGGGTCGAGACGGCCCGATTGACGGCGCTCGACGCCGGACTCCGCCACCAGCTCGGCACGTCCGTGTCGATCGACGGCGATCGCATCGCCTCGGGCGCGCCGCGCGCCATGGGAGCGGTGGACAACACCGGCGCCGCGTACCTGTTCGAGCGCGGGCTGTCCGGGTGGAGCCAGGCGGCGAAGGCCTACCCCCCCGACGGGACGACGGGTGACTACCTCGGTCGCTCGCTCGAACTCGACGGCGACCGGTTGGTCGTCGGGGCGCCGGGCGAGGACCGGGCCATCGACGGCTCGGGCAAGATCTTCGTCTTCGAGCGTTCCGGTTCCGGCTGGAGCGAGACCGGCTCGATGACCGAGGGCGTCCCGAGCGCGAACGCCCGACTGGGCCTCTCGGTTGCACTGGAGGGCGAGCTCGTCTTCTCCGGCGCGCCCCACCCTTCGCGCCGCGGTCGTGCCCTGGCGTTCGGAGAGAACGCCGGAACCTGGGCCGAGCAGCGGCGCTTCCGCGCGGGCGCGGGCACGACCAACCGCCACCGCTTCGGCAGTTCCGTGGCGGTTCACGGCACCACGCTGGCCGTGGGCATGCCCGGCGACGACGGGCTGGGCACGGACTCGGGCGCCGTGCACCTGTTCGACGTGGTCGGCGTCGATCCCAAGTACGCCTTCCTCGAGAGCACGATCAGCGTCCCCGACGCGTCCGGCGTCAACCTGGGCAGGAGTGTGGCCCTGAGTGGAGACACGGCCTTCGCGGTCGCACCGGTCGGAACGAGCACGGTCTACGTGTCGCAGCGTGCGGGAGGAGTCTGGGCGTCACCGACCTCGCTGTTCGAGAGCGTGGACAAGCTCATGGACGTGGACGTCGACGGGGACACGGCGGCCCTGGTCCACGATACCCATCTCCTGGCGCTCGTCTACGTGAGGTCCGGGGCCGCGTGGACCTTGCAGACGACCGTACTGGGACATTCCAAGGTGGCCGTGTCGGGAGACCTCATCGTCCTCGGCGGTGTGGGTTCGGGTGTGGATGTGTACGCGCGCGTGGGTTCGGACTGGACTTGGGATCACTCCATCAACGGCGCGTTCACCGACCTGGACGTCGACGGCTACAACATCGTCATCGTCAGCAACGCGAACACGCGGGTCTACCGGTTCGTCCCGGGCGGCAGCACGTTGATCGCCACGCTGGCCTTCGGAGGTCAGAGCGTCTCGGTGGATGGAGACCGAATCGCTGTCGGGCGCATCAACACGCCCACGGTCAACGGTGTCCGGATCTTCGAGGGCCTGCTGTCCGGGGCGCCGCAGGCCGTACAGACCCTCTCGCCTCCCGGTCTGGACGACTTCGGTGTCTCCGTCGGCCTCTCGGGCGACATGCTCGTCGTCGGCACGTCCCCGGGGACGTTCGAACCCGGCCGCGCGTTCGTCTACTTCGAGGCCGGAGGAAGCTGGCAGCCGGCGCCAGAGCCCCGCCCGGGCGAGCCGCAGTCCGGGGACAAGTACGGCCTGTCGGTGGCCGCCGATGCGGGGACGATCCTGATCGGCTCTCCGGGAGCGAACGTCGGCACGCAGAACGGAGCCGGCGTGATCTCGGCGTATCGCATCGCCCGTCCGCCGACGAGTTACTGTGCCGGCAAGACGAACTCCCTCGGCTGCGTGCCGTTCCTGACCTCCGGCGGCGGCGTGCCCAGCGCGACGGAGACCCTGCCCTTCAACGTCAGCGCGAACGACGTCCTGCCGGGCGGCTCCGGGATGCTGACATACGGCTTCGACGGTCTCGACCTGGACTTCCACGGCGGCAAGCTGTGCGTGAAGGCTCCCGCGTCACTGCCGCCCAACACGGCCGCGGCGATCGGACCGCCGCCGTGCACCGGCGTGCTGACGCGCGACTTCAACCGCGTGATCCGGAGCGGCATCGACCCGATGCTGTCGGTCGGTCAGACCGTCTACCTGCAGTGGCGACAGGTGGACGCGTCCGACCCCGCGGGGTTCGGCGACTCCCTGTCGAACGGCCTCTCGCTGGCCATCTGTCCGTGACGCGCGGCTGCCGGGGCGACTAGCGGCGCCGCCGGTACACGGCGTGCGCGCGGGGCATGTCCGGCAGGTTGACCTGCACGAAGTCGCGCTGGAACGCGGCCCACACGCGTGGGTAGGTCTGGTCGAACAGCATGTCGCGGCGGTTGTCGACGGCCCAGAAGGAGATCACGACCCACTGCACGTCGCGCAGTTGCTCGAGGATCTGGTCCTGCTCGTCGTCGGTGCCGGGCCACAGGAAGTAGATGCGCCACGTCGGCGAGCGCTTGCCCAGCAGGCAGTAGTACGTCGGGCGCGTCGGGACGACGAGGACCTGCTCGTCGTCGCCGATGCGCCGCCCGACGACGTCCGTCACGAAGTGCACCGCGGCTGCCGTCGGCTGCGGCAGCTCGAGCGTCTCGCCCGCGACCTCGACGGGCACGTGCGGCATCCCGCGCCGCGAGGGGTGCCACTGGATCAGCAGCGGGTGGTACGCGAACACGACGAAGACCGTGACGACGGCCACGAGCGCCAGGTTCAGGCCGACCAGGAAGCGCTTCTCGCCCTGGCCCGCGGCGGCGGGCAGCGCCAGCCACGCGATCAGCAGCGGGTGCACGACCTGCGACAGGTGGTGGGGGTCGGAGCGCACGGAGGCGTGGTGCGCGTAGAACACGCCGACGCACGTCGCGGCGGCCAGCAGTCCGGTGGCTCCCACGCGCTCGGGCGAGAGGCGCGCGGCGGTGACCGCGCCCGCCAGGTAGCCGAGCGGCAGCAGCAGGAACATCGAGCCCAGGAGCGCGGCGGAGACGGCGACGTGCCAGGAGAGGTGCTCGTAGCTCACGGTCCACGGCCACGGGACCGGGTAGGGGACGTTCGAGCCGCGCTCGGCGAAGAAGAACACGGAGTCGAGGAACGCGCGTCCGAAGCCCGGCACGAAGGCCATCATCGCGAGCAGCGGCAGCGAGCCGAGCAGGCCGCCGCCGAACAGCGCCGCGAGGCGTCGCGCGACCGACGTGTCCGGGCGCAGCCGCCACTGGACCAGGAGGGCCGCGAGCACGGTCGCGAGCAGCAGGTACAGGGCGTGGTTGCGCCCGAAGAACGCCGCCAGGCCGACCAGCAGGCCCTGGAGCACGTGCCGGCGCAGGCTCGGCTGCTCGAAGAGGCGCGTCGTCGACCAGATCGCGGCCATCGCGATGGCGGGCTCGAACAGCTTGTGCCGCGGGAACATCCACAGGATCAACACGACGCCCGCGGCCGCCAGCGCGAGCGGGTTGCGCAGCACGCGGCGCAGCGCCAGCAGGCCGAACGCCAGGCCGACGCCGCCGAACAACAGCACCGACGCGCGCACGCCGACGATCCCCGTGCCGAAGAGCCGTCCCCAGGCGGCGCACCAGACGTAGCGCCCCGGCTCGTAGGCCTGGAAGTCGCGCAGCGGCACCTCACCGGCGGCGGTGCGCTGGACCCCGTACCACAGGAACCCCTCGTCCTGCAGGCCGAGGTCGTGGTGCCCGAGGACGAGGTGATGGACCAGCGCCAGCAGCAGGCCCAGCGCGACGGCCGAGAGAACTCCGAGTTGCTCGCGGCGCCCTTGTAGACCGGGCAGACCGGGGGACGGGGCGCGGTCGGGGGTCGCGTCCATGCTCACGGTCGGAGAGCGCGCACGGCGGCGATCACCTCGTCCTGCTCGGCGTCGGTGAGCTCGTTGTAGAACGGCAGGCGCACGAGGCGGTCGGACACGTCCTCGGTGACCGGGCAGCTCCCCGGACGGCCGCCGTAGTGGCGCCCCATGTCCGAGAGGTGCAGCGGGAGGTAGTGGAAGACGGCCAGGATGCCCTGCTCCTTCAGCGCGGCGATCAGCGCCTGCCGGGCGTCGAGTGAGGGCAGCAGCATGTAGAACATGTGGTAGGCCTGCTCGCAGGACTCGGGGACCGTCGGCAGCGCCACGCCGTGTTCGGCGGCCCAGTCGCTCAAGCCCTCGCGGTAGCGCTCGAACAGGTGCCGGCGCTTCGCCTGGATGCGCTCGCGCTCCTCGAGTTGCGCGTAGAGGAAGGCCGCCAGGACTTCGGACGGCAGGTAGCTCGAGCCGCGGTCGACCCACGTGTACTTGTCGACCTGCCCGCGGAAGAAGCGGCTGCGGTTGGTGCCCTTCTCGCGGATGATCTCGGCGCGCTCCTTGAAGCGCTCGTCGTTGATCAAGAGCGCGCCGCCCTCGCCGCAGGTCATGTTCTTCGTCTCGTGGAAACTCTGCGTCGCCAGGCCGCCCAGCGTGCCGAGCCAGCGCCCGCGGTACTTGCCGAAGAGCCCGTGGGCGTTGTCCTCGACGACGGCGAGGCCGAGCTCGGTGCAGGTCGCGAGGATGCTGTCCATCTCGCACGCGACGCCGGCGTAGTGCAGCGGCACGACGGCGCGCGTGCGCGGCGTCACGGCCTCGGCCAGCAGGCGCTCGTCGAGGTTCAGCGTGTCCGGGCGCACGTCGACGAAGACCGGCTTCGCGCCGTGCAGCGCGAAGGCGCCCGCAGTCGTCACGAAGGCGAAGGAGGGCACGATGACCTCGTCGCCGGGCTCGAGGTCGAGCAAGAGCGCCGACATCTCCAGCGCGTGCGTGCACGACGTCGTCAGCAGGACCCGCGGAACGCCGAGCTGCTGCTCGAGCAGCTGGGAGCAGCGCTTGGTGAAGTCGCCGTCGCCGGAGAGGTGCCCGCGCTCGTACGCCTCGCGGATGTAGTCGAGCTCCTTGCCGGTCAGCGTGGGCTTGTTGAACGGGATGCGGAAGGGGGTCACGGCTGCGTGCTCGTCAAGCGGACGAAGAAGTCCAGAGGTGATACCAAAGTTCCACGGAGCGCGTGCGGAAGCCCAGGGTTTCGTAGAGCCGCAGCGCGGGCACGTTGCGGCCTTGTGTCACGACGGTCGCGCGCGTGCGCCCGTGCTCGGCGAACCACTCGAGCGAGCCCGCCACGAGCGCGCGCCCGATTCCGCGTCCGCGCGCGTCGTCGCCCACGGCGATCAGGCCTATGCGGCCCGCGTCGTCGTCGAGGTGGCACGAAATGTATCCGGACGCTTCGCCGTCGGAGCGCGCCACGAGCACGGTGTCGGCGAAGCCCTTGCACGAGTTCTCGATCCAGGTCGCGTAGAACTCGTCGCAGCGGTCCGCCGGGAAGCCGCCGTCGTGGTGGAAGCGTCCGTCGCGGTGGCTGCTTGCGGCGATGGAGCGCAGCGTCGGGACGTCCTCGTCCCGAAAGGTCTCGAGGGAGCCGCCCCACCCGGGCGGCAGCCCGTCGGTCGCGCGCTCGAACGTCACGCGCACGTCCGCGAGCCGCATGCCGACGGACTCGGCCGCGCGCAAGCTCGCGCGGTGGTCGGGATCGGCCAGGAAGTAGGTGCAGTCGACGTTCTCGGCCCGCGCCCAGGCGAGCAGCGCCCGGGCGGAGTGCTCGTCGAGCTGCGCAGCCGACGCGCGCGCGATGCGCACGCCGAAGAAGTCGGAGTCCCAGGGCAGCAGGCGCCCCGGCGGTGCGTCGCTCACGTGCCCGACTCCGCGGCCGGCGAGCCGTCGCGGGGCGCGGCGGTCGTCTCCCGCACCGCGTAGGGCGGCCGCTCCATCATGCGGAAGTGCATGCGCGCCAGGTACTCGCCGATGATGCCCAGCGCGAAGAGCTGCGCTCCCGAGAAGATCGCGATGACCGACGCCAGGAACGGGAAGCCCGGCATGGTCGTGCCCTGGATCACGTACCGACCGACGACGTAGAGCAGGATCAGGAAGCCGAACAGCGTGAACGCGAACCCCGTGACGCTGGCGATCTGCAGCGGCGCCACGCTGAAGCCCGTCATCATGTTCAGCGCGTGGATCACGAGCTTGCGGAACGTGTAGTTGGAGACGCCCGACGCGCGCGGATCGTGCCGCACGCGCAGCACGGAGAAGCGCGTCGTGCCCCAGGTCAGCAGCACGTCGATCGACACGAACTGGCTCTGGTAGTTCTCGAACGCGTCGCGCAGGTGCAGCCGGAACACGCGGAAGGCGCTGATGTTGCGCGCGGTCTCGGCGCCCATGGCGCGCTGCAGCGCGAGCTTCGTCACCTGCGAGGCCAGGTCGCGGAAGAACCCGTGCTGCTCCGCCTCGGGAGCGCCGTAGACCACGTCCCTGCCCTTCGCGAGCTCCGCGAGGAGGCGCGGCAGCTCCTCGGGCGGGTGCTGCAGGTCGTCGTCCATGGTCACGACGATGTCGTGGCGCGCGGCGCGGATCCCGCAGAGCAGCGCGTTGTGCTGCCCGAAGTTGCGCATCAGGTGGATGCCGCGCAGCCACGGGCGGTCGGCGGCGAGCTCCTGCACGACCTCCCAGCCGCCGTCGGGGCTGTTGTCGTCGACCAGGATCACCTCGAAGCGCTCGGCGTGCTCGCGCAGCACGGGCTCGAGGCGCGCGAGCAGGTCCGGCAGGATCGCCCGGCTGTTGTAGACGGGGATGACGACGGACAGATCGGGCCTGGTCGAGGTCATTGGGAGGGGGTCATCGGAAGGGCCGAGCGTGAGGAGTCAGGCTACTGTCCGCGACCTGCTCATCAAGCGCGGCCCGCAACGGATGCGCCGGTGCCGGGTGAGGCGGCCGGGGCCGGATCGTCCGGGCGCCTCAGGACGCGGCGCGCGACGAGGAGCAACGCGGCGGCCGCGAACAGGAGCTGCGGCAGCCACGCCCAGCGCACCCACGGTCGAAAGCGCAGCTCGATCCGCTCGGTCCCCGGCGGGACGACCACCCCGAGCCACAGGTCGTCGGCGGCGAAGACCTCCGCCGGCTGCCCGTCGGCGGCCGCGCGCCATGCGGGATGGTGCTGCTGGCTGACGACCAGCGTCGTCTCGACGGGCTCCGGGCTGACCGCGAACTCCAGCCGATCGACGCGGTCGAGCTCGCGCCGCACGGGGAGGCGGCGCTGGCGACGGAGGGGGCCGGTCCACTCGCGCGGGGCCGAGCCGTTCGACGCGAGCTGGGCCTCGAGCACGGGCTCCTCGACGAAGCGGTAGGCCGTCAGCGGACCGTAGCGCAGCGTGGCCTCGACCAGCGGGCTCGCGAGCTCGCGGTCGGAGATCAGGACCTGCACGCCCGCGTCCGCGAGCTCGTCGGCGCCGAGGCGCGACTCGTCGGCGACGCGCGCGAACACCCGACCGCCGACCTGCGCGCCGACGGCGCTGACGGCGTCGGTGAACCGCTGGTAGGCGGCGGAGGAGAGCGAGTCGTAGGAGTGGATGCTGCGCAGCCCGATCAGGTCCTCGACGTTGGGCAGGAGCAGCGCCGGGAGCTCGTAGCCGACCACGGCGTAGCGCGAGCCGTCGGAGGTGCGGCGGCGCAGCTCGTCCACGAGCCGCGAGCTCGTGACGATCTCGTTGCGCGCGCGCCACAGCGGAAGGCGCGCGCTCCAGCCGAGGGCCATGAGCACCGCGAGCCCGGCCAGCACGGCGCGGCGGCCGGTCCACGCGAAGGCCGCCACTCCGAGCGTCGCGGCGATCGAGAGCCCGACCCCCGACGCGAGCAGCGGGGCCTCGACCCAGGCGGCCCAGGCGCCGAGCGCGAGGAGCGGCACGAGCGCGAGCAGCGCCGCGGGGAGCCGCCGCGTGCGATCCTCGATCAGGTCCGCCGCGGCCAGCGCGACGAGCACCGCCGCGGGAACGAGCGCGCCGACGAGCGGCGTCGAGCGCGACAGGTGGAACCCGAGGTGCTGGATCGCGAAGCGGTACGCGGGCGGGCAGAGCGCGAGCACCGCGAAGAAGCCGAGCGCCGCGTACCAGAGCGCGCGGCCGCGACGCAGGCCGAAGGCGAGGCCCGCCGCGAGGAGGCCGGCGCCGACGGGCGTCAGGCTGACGCCGTTGACGCGGAACGGGTACTCGGGGTCCAGCGGATGTCCCGACCAGAACGCGTCGACGAGCGTGCCGACGTAGCGCGCGTACTCCGCGAGCGTGCCGGGGACGGTGAGCGCCTCGGTGAAGAAGGCCGCGTCGATCGCGAGCCGCGTCGAGCGCCGCGTCACCTCCAGGAGGTCCAGGTACACCGGCGCCGCGGCCAGCACGCCGACCGCCGCCGCCGCGCCGAGTCCCGCGAGGGGGCGCAGGCGCGAGCCGCGCGGCGCGGTGACGCAGCGAGCGAGCGTGAAGGCCACGACGACGTAAGCCTGGTGCACGATCTGCTGGGGATAGCCCGAGAGCAGCAGCGCGTAGGTCGCGAAGGCCGCGAGGAGCCAGGACCCGGCCGCGGGCCGCCGGGAGAAGCGCGCGACGGCCGCGAGCAGCACGGCGGTCCAGGCCAGCGTCGCGGGGAACATCACGAAGCTCGACCACAGCGACGCGAACACGCCGAGGGCGAGGACCGTGGCGCCCGCAGCGGCCGCGAGCGGCGGGAGGCCCAGTTCGCACAGAAACGCGTACGCCCCGAGCAGACCGACCAGCGCCGTGAAGGCCACGAGCCACGTATAGACGTGGAAGGCGTCGTGCGAGAACCAGCTCGCGAGGAGCGTCGGCGGATAGGCCAGCGAGGTCCCGCTGACGTGCGTCGTCGGCCGGCCGAGCTGGACGTGGGGGTCCCACGTCGAGATCCAGCCGTCGCGCGGCCCCGCGAGGTGCAGGTGCAGCGTCGGTACGAACTGCCGGTTCTGGTCGCTGAAGCGCAGCGTCTCGCGCCGGCCCTCGACCTGGCTCGGCGGCGCCCCCACGAGCAGCGAGTTGTCGTTCGGGAACACCACCCGGCCGATCAGCGCGGGCGCGAAGAACGCGAGGTGGAGCACCACGAGAGCCGCGGCGATCGCACCTCGGCTCGCGGCCAGGCTGCCGGAGCGAGCGGGTTCGGGGGCCTCCACGCGGGGGATTCTAAGGGCTCGGAGCGGCATTCCACCGTCCGGCGTGCCGGGAGTGCGGCGCGCGACCGAGGAGCGCGAAAGCCGCGGCGCGCAGCGCCACGCCTTGCGAGCCCTCGGCACGCGTGACATCATCCGCCGGCCGCGGCGTCCTGCGCGCATCCCGGTCGTCCCATGCAGACCTCCGCCCAAGCTGCGAGCGCCGAGTCCGATGCGGAGCCCGACGACGAGTCGCGGTCCGAGCTGGGACTGGGCAAGGCTCCGCGCGCCCGCGGAGTGCGGTTGTGGGGCTCCTGCGCGGCAGTCCTCGCGCTGGCGCTGCTGCAGCTCGCGCTGCACCTGCCCGCCTTCGGGCTCGAGCGCCTGCACGTGCACGGGAACTTCACCGACCAGGCGGGCTACGTCACCACGGCGCGCCAGCTGGTCGACACGGGCGAGCTGCGCAGCGGGTTCCTCTATCCGGCCTTCGTCGACCGCGACGCGCCGCGGCTCTACATGCCGGGGCACTACTACGCGCTGGCGGCGTCCTACGCGGTCCTCGGCTGGAGCGTGTTCGCCTCCTTGCTCCCCAACCTGGCGAGCTTCGCGCTCGCGGCGGTCGGCGTGTTCCTGGTCGGGAACCGGCTCTACGGCCGGCGCGCGGGACTGCTGGCCGCCCTGCTGTTCGTGCTCTGGCCGCCGCTCGTGGTCTATGCGTGCACGGCGATGGCGGAGCTCACCTTCGTCGCGGCCGGAGTCGTCGCGCTGCTCGTCGTCGTCTCGGTTCCGCCGCGGCTGCGACCGTGGCTGCTGGGGCCGGCGCTGCTCCTGCCGTTCCTCTTCCGCGAGACCGGCGCGCTGCTCGTGATCCCCGCGGCGGTGCTCGCGCTGGGGCCCGTCGGTCGCCGCCGCCCGCGAGCCGTCCTGCTGGGAGTCGGCGCGGCCGTCGCGCTGCTCGCCGCGGCGAACGCGTGGCAGACCTCGACCGGCAAGGTGCCGGTGCCGCTCACGTGGGTGACCGACGGGCGCTTCAACTACGGCGGGCTCTACGACGAGCCCACGCAGCTCGCGCCGTCGCAGTGGCCGGGTGCCCTCTACGACAACGCGGCGCGCAACGCCGGAGTCCTCGCGGGGCAGCTCGCCGAGTCGTGGATCGCGATGAAGAACTTCGGAGCCCTCGGGATCCTGGCCGTGGGGGCCGCGCTGCTCGTCGCGGGCGTGCTACGCGCGCGACGCGACCTCTGGCCCCTGTCCTGCGCTGCGCTCGTGCTGTTCGTCATGCTGCTGGCCTTCGGCCTCTACGACGTGAAGGCCCAGAAGCTGATGCGCACGACGCTCTACGCGCTGCCGGTGTGCTTCGTGGCGCTGGCGGGGTGTGTCCCCCTGCCGCGCGCGTGGGCAGGTGCGACCGGGGACGCGGGCCGGCGGCTCGTCCTCGCAGCGCTCGTCGTCGTCACGGCGCTGGGCTCGCACGTCGTCGTCGCGGCCGCGGCGCGCGACATGCGCCTCGGAGACGCGAACAGCGCCGAGACCGTCGTGCTGCTGGACGAGCTCCTCGACGGACGCGACGGCATCCTGATCGCGCCGCCGCAGAGCGGTGCGCAGTACGCCGTCGAGCGCTACCCGCGGCTCTGGTGCATGGTGCCGCGCGACGAGCGCACGCTGCTGGCGGTGTGCGCGCGGCACGAGGTCGCCGTGGCGCTGATGACGTGGCCCATTCCGGAGTCGCTGCAGGCTCGGCTCCAGTTGCCGCTGACGCGCGTCGTCGGGTTCGAGGGCAACGTCAAGCTCGGGATCTACGAGCGCGGAGGGGCGCGGTGAGGCCGCGCGCCGTCGCGAGCTGGGCGCGCTGCGCAGGCGGCGCGCTGCTCGCCCTGTCGCTGGCGGCCTGCGGCGACTCGGCGCCGCCGCGCCCGCGCCTGGTCGTGCTGTACGCACCGTGCTCGGTCAACCGCGACTTCCTGTCGCCCTACGGCCCGGCGCGCGACCTGACTCCCGCGCTCGAGCGCTTCGCGCGCGCGAGCGCCGTGTTCCAGCGCCACCTGACCGAGTCGGGGCAGTCGGGCATCTCCTACGCCTCGCTCTTCACGGGCTCCCAGGCCGACGTCCACGGGGTCTATCGACACCCGCGCTCGCCGAACCCCGAGGCGCTGCAGATCACGGAGCTCTTCCGCGATGCGGGCTACGAGACGTTCTTCTGGAGCGGTCAGCAGGTCGCGTCGGCGCAGTACGACTACGGCCGCGGCGTGCGCCCCGAGAACGTGCACCAGGTGACCGAGATTCGCGGCTACACGGCGACGGGCGACGAGTTCGCGAGCATCCTGCGGCGCCTTCGCGAGGACCCCGACTACGAGGCCTTCGTCCAGGTGAACCTCACGCTCACGCACAATCCCTACGTCAAGTGGACCAGCGACGAGCGCAGGCAGCAGTTCCTGCGCGATCACCCCGGCCGCGCGCTCTCGGTCTCGCGCGCCGAGGCGCTGCGGCTCGTGCGCATCTACGACCGCTTCCGCCTCGCGCTGCAGTGGAACCTCGCGGGCACCGTCGCGCGGCTCGAGGACTTCGAGGACCCGCAGTTCCGTCTGCTGCCGGGCGACGTCGAGAAGCTCGCCCAGGTGCTCGAGCTGTACTACGCGGCGGCGATCGAGCAGCTCGACCGCTACTTCGGCCTGTTCGTCGACTCGATCGACGACGCGGGGCTCGCGGACGAGACGCTGCTGGCCTTCACGGCCGACCACGGGGAGGTGCTGTACCGGCCGAGCGCGCGCTTCCAGTGGACCCACGGCCTGGCGCTGGCGCCGGAGGTCCTGACGGTGCCGCTGATCGTGCGCGGTGCGGGCGTGCAGCCGGGGCCCTACGCGGGCGTGTCGCGCTCGATCGACGTGCTGCCGACGCTCGCGGGCCTCTGCGGCATCCCGCTGCCGGCGAACGCGCCCGTCCAGGGCGTCGACCTCTCCCGAGCGCTGCGCGGCGAGGCCGACCCGCCCGCGCTGACGGCCTTCGTGCACACGACGACGATCGGCGAGCCGCTGCGCACGCTCTTCGTCGAGGGCGGCGAGCTGACGCCGTGGGAGGCCGCGCTGCGCCTCGTCCCGCGCGAGGACGTGGCGCTGTGCTGGGTCGGCGCGCGGGCGGGCGACCTGATGGTCAAGAAGGTGTTCGACGGCGAGGAGTGGCGCTTCGAGGCCTTCGACCTCTCCGTGGATCCGCGCGAGGAGCGCAACCGCTTCGACCCGGCGAATCCGCGCCACCGCGAGCTCGCCGCGGAGCTCGAGCGCTACCGCGAACGCCTGATTCGCGCGGCCACCACGGGACAGACCGTGGACGAGGCCGATCGCCGCAACCTCGAGGCGCTGGGGTACCTCGAGTCGGGCGACGAGAGCGACGGGTGAAGCGCGGCGGACCGCGGCCGTCGCTCAGGGCAGGATGACGAAGTCGACGCCGTCCGACAGGCCGTCGCCGAAGGCGTCGACGGTCGGGTCGCGGTAGTAGACCTGCGCGTTGACCTGCTGGCCCACGGTGAGCAGCGCGTCGACTCCGCTCTGGATGCGGGAGTTGAAGTTCTTGGTCATCGCCCCGGCGCAGGGCGGCGTCCCGTTGGCCCCGATCACCTTGGCCGGCAGCCAGCGCTGGAACGGCGACTTCACGCACAGCTTGCCGCCGTGGAAGGCGAGGTTGGCGCGGCCCGAGAAGCCGTAGAGGAAGAAGCCCGCCTCGCCGACCAGCAGGTCGTTCCCGCGGACCTGGAACGGCGCGGTGGACGAGGCGCTGGGGAGGCCCGTGGTGGACAGGAACGGCACGCAGCCGAGCGAGTTCTGCTTGCCGATGCAGTACGTCACCGGGTCGGGGGCGAGCATGAAGAAGCGCGAGAAGGCGTCCGTCTGGTTGCCCGGGCCCTCCCACGAGAACGCCAGGCGCGTGCCGGCCGCGTCCATCGCAACGTGCGGCAGACGCTGCGCGCCGGCCGTCGTGGTGTTGACGTCGATCGGGCCCCCGACGGCGGCTCCGGTCGCGTCGTAGCGCTGGGCGCGGATCTCCCAGCCCGCGGTGTTGTCCTCCCAGACGATGACGTGGTTGCCGGCCGCGTCGCTGGCGGCGAACGGCTTGCGCTGGGGGCCCGCGACGCCCGTGTTGACCTGGTAGACCGGACCGAGGGCGTTGCCGTCGGCGTCGTAGCGCCGCGCGAACACGCCCCAGTTGTCCCCGTCGTTGGTGTCGTCCTCCCACGTCACGACGAACTGGTTCGGCCCGATGGCGGCGACGCGCGGCTCGCGCTGGTCCCCGCCGGCGAGGCCCTGGCTGACGTGGAACTCCATGGGCTGCCGGGGCGTGCCGTCGGGGTCGAACGTGCGGCCCCAGATGTTCGTGCCGGAGCCCACGCCGCCGAAGCCGGAGTAGTCGACGAACGCGCAGAAGATCGAGCCGTCCGGCCCGACCGCCGGCGCGCAGTCGACCTGCGCGCCGTTCTCGAACGTGTTGACCTGGATGTCGCCGGAGAGGAACGCGCCGTTCGTGTCCAGTCGGCGCATGAAGTTCTCGCCGTCCCACTGGCCGGTCCAGCCGACGACGAAGCCGCCGCCCGGAACGGTGGCGATCAGCGGGCGCCACTGCGAGGCCTGCCACTCGACGTTGACCTGGAACTCGCCGGTGATGGCGGCGCCCGTGTCGTCGAAGACGCGCGCGAAGATGCCCATGAGCTCGCCGTCGTACCCGTTGCGGTCGGACCAGGAGACCAGCACGTGGCCGTTGTCGTCCACGGCGATCGCGGGCTCGTCCTGCGTGAAGACGTTGAGGACCGGGTTCACGACCGTCATGCCGGTGCGCGACGTGCCGTCGGTGTTCCAGCCGCGCATCCAGATGTCCTGGCCGCTGGTCCACGCGTAGAACACGAACTCCCCGCCCGGGTCCATCGCGCACTTGGGCCAGATCTGGTTGCCCGTGCCCGCGCCGGCGGTCACGACGAAGTCGTTCCCGAGCGGCGTGAGCGTCTGGGCCGGCGCCGGTTCGACGAGGGGGGCGAGGACGGCGGTCGCGAGGGCCAGGGGCTGGAGCGTGAGGCGCATGACGGTCTCGTGCGGGCTTGGGGCGGTGGCGAGGTCGGTCGTCCGCTGCGTGGACCGAGGCCGCGGCGCGGATCGAGGCCGCTGGTGGCGGGACCGGGGCCGGGGACCGGGGGGCTGGCCGGCGCCCCCGGTACCCGACCGTCCTCCCTCCAAGGGGAGGATAGCACGGCAGCGAAGGTCCGGCCGGGTTCAAGGGCACCCGCGGCGACGGTCGAAACCCCCGTCAGGGCCGCCGGTTCGACCCTGGGGCGCGCCGTGTCGCCAGGCTCGACCCTGGGGCGAGCCGCGTCGAACAGTTAACGTGGCTCCAAGGCATGTCGGACTCCGCCGTACTGAACTTCGACTCCACCGAAGGGGGACTCTTCTCGCCCGAGGAGATCCGCCGGCTGATGCGGATCGAGTTCGACCGCTCGCAGCGCTATCGCTTCCCCCTCGGCTGCCTCCTGATCGCCGTCGACCGCCTGCAGTACCTGCAGGACCTCTACGGCTACGACTCGAAGAGCGAGATCCTGGAGGCCGTCGCGGGGCTGCTCCAGACGACGCTGCGCTCTTGCGACCTGCTGGGCTGCATGGTCGACGACCGGCTCCTCGTGCTGCTCCCGCACGCGTCCTCCCGGGGGATGAAGGAGCTCGCGGATCGCTTCCTGCTCGAGGCGCGCGGCATGACCTTCGACAGCGGCGGGCCCGCGCTGAAGGTCACGCTGACGATCGGTGCCGCGAACACCGAGGTGATGGAAGGCGTCGACCTCGACGTCCTCGTGCAGACCGCGGAGACCGGACTCGCCGTCGGCGTCGCGGCAGGCGGGGATCGCTACATCGAGTGGCGCGAGCTCCAGCAGGAGGTCGACGACCTGCGCCACGAACTGCAAGAGCAGGCGCAGACGCTCGCGGGCAGCGCGCTGGCACCCGCCGGCGCGCCGGACGCGCCCGCTCCGACCGAGCTTCCGCTGCTCGAGGACGAAGCGGGCGACCGGCTGCTCGTGCAGCGCATCGCGGAGGTGTTCGAGACCTTCGGCGACGGGTCGGCGGCCTTCGAGCGCATCGAGCGCGAGGTCGCGAGCATCGCGATGGAGCTCCTGCAGCAGACACGTCACGCGGCGCACGAAGCGGCCGCCAAGGCGCCCGAGCAAGAGGATGCGGAGCGCAAGGTCGACGTGCTCGAGCGGCGCGTGGCGAAGCTCAGCGGCCTGCTCGGCATCGCCGAGAGCGAGCTCAAGCGCATCGCCAAGATGAAGAACATCGACCTCGGCATCGCGTCCATCTACCGGACGGTCCAGGGGCTGACCGAGGACGACGGAAATGCCGAGAAGAAGAAGGAGATGATGGCCGACATCTTCCAGGCGAACGTCGCGCTGAAGGCCAAGATCGACGACCTCGGCGCGGGCTCGTAGACCGCCGGGTCGAGCCCGGACGTGCTCCGGCACCCGCGAGGCGGGCCCGCACAGCAGATCCGATGCCGGGTTCAAGGCGCGGGGTCGCCACGGCCGAAGGTCTCACCCGGACGCGCCGGAGCCCTTCCTCCGGCTCTCGAGGCCAGGTCGAGTTGATGGACTACAGCACCCATGCGACGATGGCTCCCGTGCAGGTCGTAGGACCCGATGGGGGGCACGGAACCGGAGTCCCCGGTTCCGCATCTCCCGGTTCCGCATCTCAAGGGGCCGCCTTCGAACGCGCGACCCGCGCGGGGGAGTCCGCCCTGTGCTTCCGCATCGGCGTGGACCACCCCGAGCGGATCGCCCGTCGCCACGGCCCGGTCGCCGCGGCGGCAGTCGTTCCGGCACTGCTCGAGCTCGCCACCGAACTCGCCCGTCCCCGCGAGGTGCTCGCGGCCCTGCTGCCGGACGAGCTGTGCCTCGTCGTGTTCGCGGAGCCCTCGATCGCGGAGGGCCTGGGGCGCTCCTTGCTCGACGGCGCCCGCGAGCTGCGCATCCCCGGCCGCGGCGACCCGCTGCGGGTCTCGCTCAGCATCGGCATGGCCCACAACCGCCGCCACGGGCCGCCGGCCTGGAACACCGTGCTGGCCGTCGCCGAGGAGGGCCTCGAGGTCGCCCGCGGCGGGGGTGGGGGACGGCACGTTCACACGGAGCTGTACGAGCTCTATCAGCCCTCCTGCACGCCGGAGAAGGGCGTGAGCCTGACCTCCTCGCGAACCCGCACGAACGCGGCCCGCAAGCTGGGCGCGGGGAAGCGCTCGGCCTCCGAGGACCCGTCGACGGCCCCCGCGCCGGGGGACCAGGCGAGGGACGAGGCGCCGGCGGCCGCGGAACCGCGCGCCGCGCTCCCGGCGGAGCCGGTCGGGGGGCCCTTCGCGCAGGCGTCCTCGGAGCCCGCGGTGCGCGCGGACGCGCTCCAGAGCCCGGCGCCCACCCCGCAGGGCTTCTCCACGGGGGCGCCGCGAGCGTCGGAGGTCAAGAACGCCGACGCCTTGCGCGCGGAGCTCGAGGAGCTCTACCAGACCAAGTACCAGCAAATCTACGACGACCGGATGTCCGGGCATTCACGCCAGGTGGACGTCCTCCAGCGCCGGATCGCCAAGCTGACCCAGCTCCTGGGCACCACCGAGCAGGAGCTCGTGCGGGTCGCTCAGATGAAAACAGTCGATGGCGGTATTCCATCTGTGTATCGTGGGCTCCAGGGTCTGTCCCCCGAGGACGGACGTTTCGAACTGAAGCGCGATCTGATGACCACGATCTTCGAGGCCAACCTGCGCCTTCGCGGGCGCCAGCTACAACAGAGCTAGCTCGACCGGCCGCGCGACCGGCCGCCCCCCCGTGGGCGGCGGACGCATCCCCCCACGGCCGAGGCCTCGAAGCGCCACAGCGTCCCCGTCAAGGGGCGGAATGCACCCATGGCTCAGGAAGAAGTCCAGCAAGACAACGACAAGACCAAGGACTCCGGCGTCCTTTACATGGGGATCGACCTCGGGACGTCCCGAACGTCGGTCTCCGCCAGCAACGGTGTCCGTGAGACCGTTCTCTCCTACGTCGGATACCCGAAGGACGTCGTCAGCCGCAAGCTGCTGAAGAAGGACGTCCTGTTCGGAGACGAGGCCATCGAGAGGCGCCTCTCCCTGAACCTCTACCGTCCGCTCGAGCACGGCGTGCTCAAGTACAGCGACGGCGACAGCGAGGCCAGCGCCGAGGCCGAGAACAACCTGCGCGCCGCGCGGGACCTCATCCGCGAGATCATCGTGCGCGCCCGCCCGCGCAAGGACGAGCTGATCTACGCCGTGATCGGAGCGCCGGCCCAGGCCTCGATCAACAACAAGGAAGCCATCGTCCAGGCGGCGCGCGAGTCCGTCGACTCCGTGATGCTCTGCTCCGAGCCGTTCGCGGTCGCCTACGGGCAGGAGATGCTCGAGGACGTGCTCGTCATCGACATCGGCGCCGGCACGACCGACCTCTGCCGGATGCACGGCACGATGCCGGA
>CAYGPA010000040.1:0-18633 GCA_964351535.1 uncultured Planctomycetaceae bacterium | reverse complement strand
GCGCACCAGGGACTCGTCGTTGCGCCGCAGCCCGGACTCGGCCAGCGCGAGCGCGCACAGCGCCGTCAGGCCGCCGGGATGCTGCGCGTCGTGGCCCGCGAACGACCCGTCCGGCTGCTGGATCGACTTCAGGAACTGCACGGCCGCGGCGATCGAGCGGTTGACGCGCAGCTCGAGCGCGGGCGCGGGCTCGACCTCCGGGACCTGCTGCGCCGCGGGGGCGAGCAGCACCGCGACCGCGACGGCTGTCAGCATGCCCGAGAGGCTCCAGGCGCTCCGCGGGGAATCAGAAGCCGTCCGCGTCGACGTACGCGTCGATCACGGCCTGCTCGCCCGCGGCGTCGGGGCGTGAGTTGCCGTGCTCCATTCCCAGGACGCCGGTGTAGCCCTTGGCGTGGATGTGGCGGAACACGTTGCGGTAGTGGATCTCGCCGGTGCCGGGTTCGTTGCGGCCGGGGTTGTCGCCGATCTGGAAGTACGCGATCTCGTCCCAGGCGCGGTCGATGTTGGGGATCAGGTTCCCCTCGGTGATCTGCTGGTGGTAGATGTCGAACAGGATCTTGCAGGACGGGCTGTCGACCGCGCGGCAGATCTGGAACGCCTGCGGGATGCGCGACAGGAACATGTTGGGGTGGTCGCGCCACGGGTTCAGCGGTTCGATGACCATGACCAGGCCCGCGGGCTCGCAGATCTCCGCCGCGCGGCGCAGGGACTCGACGGCGTTGACGGTCTGGTAGTCGAGCTCGAGGCGGTGTTCGTAGTCGCCCATCACGACCGTGCACCACCTGGCGTTCACGCGCTTGGCAATCTCGAGCGACTCGCTGACGTCCTTCAGGAACTGCTCGCGCATGCCCTCGTCGCCCGACGCGAAGCTGGGTTGACCGAAGCCGTTCGTGTTGGCGACGAAGACGCCCATGGTCATGCCGAGGCGCTCCATCGTCGCGCGCATGCGCTCCTGCAGCTCGACCGGACGGTGACGCATGCCGTTGTCCTCGAAGGCCGTGAAGCCCTGGTCCGCCATGAACTCGAGCTGGGCGATGGGGTCCTCGCCGGCGAGGTGGCGGAACATGCCGAGGTGCGGGGCGTAGTTCAGCTGGAACGCGTGCTTCGCCCGCACGGCCCGGGCGACTCGGCCGGGCCGGGCGCCGCGGGGTGCCGCGGCGGCGAGGCCCGCGGACGCGGAGACGCTCGCCGCTCCCGCGAGCCACTGGCGGCGATCCATCAGACGAGCTCCGTCTTGCCCGGCTCGGCGACGGGCTGCACGGGGAGCTCGCCGAACTCGTAGGTCTCCGGACCCAGGGAGAGCTTGGACCCGAGCGCTTGCTCCCACGTGACCTCCTTGCCGGTGTAGGCCGACATGCGCCCCATGATCGCGGTCAGCGTCGCCTCGGCCACTTGCACGCCGTCGTTGAGCGGCCGGCCCTCGCGGATCGACTGGATCAGCTCGAAGTGCTCCTGCTCGTAGGGATTCGGCACGTCGCCGTCCGCGCGCCAGCTGCGCTCGCCGCGCACCCAGCCGCTGGGATCGCTGGTCCCCGCCGTGCCGACGAGCAGCTCGCCGACGCGGGACGCGCAGCCGTCGATCTGGCGGCTGAAGCTGTGCGCGCGCACGCCGCCGGGATACTCGTACTCGACCGCGAAGTGGTCGAAGACGTTGCCGTAGGCGGGGTCGGTGCGCATCTCGCGGCCGCCCATGGCCCAGCAGCGCTCGGGGTGCGCGCGGAAGGCCCAGTTCAGCACGTCGAGGTTGTGGACGTGCTGCTCGACGATGTGGTCGCCGGACAGCCACGTGAAGTAGAGCCAGTTGCGCAGTTGCCACTCCACGTCGGACCAGCCCTCCTGCCGCGGGTGCATCCAGAGCCCGCCCTGGTTCCAGTAGCACTGCGCGCCGACCAGCTCGCCGATCGCGCCGTCGTGCACGCGCTTCATCGTCTCGCGGTACGAGAGGTCGTAGCGGCGCTGGGTGCCGGCGACGATCGACAGCTTGTTCTCGGCCTCCAGCGCCATGCGCGCGGTCTCGAGCACCGAGCGCACGCCGGCGCCGTCGACGGCGACCGGCTTCTCGGTGAAGACGTGCTTGCCGGCCTCGACCGCCGCGCGCAGGTGCGCCGGGCGGAAGTGCGGCGGCGTGGCCAGGATCACCATGTGGACGTCCGACGCGAGCACGCCGCGGAACGCATCCCAGCCCGTGAAGCAGTTCTCGTCGGTGACCCGATAGGCCGCGCCGATGCCGGCGTTCTCGAGCTTCTCGCGCGAGCTCGCGAGGTGCTCGGGGAAGAGGTCGCCCATGGCGTGGATCTCGACGCCGTCGGAGGACTGGATGCAGTTCAGCGCCGCGCCGGTGCCGCGGCCGCCGCAGCCGATGAGGCCGATGCGAACGGTGTCCTGGCCCGCGGCGTGCACGAACCGCGGCGAGGCCAGCATGGCGAGGGCGCCGCCGGTGGACTTCACGAACTGCCGGCGAGTGGGTACGGGGATCTTCGGTCGACTCATGGCGGGGTGCGTCAGCGCGGAGCTTGGGTAGGAGGGTCGTCGGTGACGACCCGGAAACCGACGAAGGACCCGTCGGAGAGCCACCAGCGGCTCTTGGGGACCTGGGGATCGGTCCGGTTCCAGGACCGCTCCTGTACCTGGCGGTAGTCGGGCGAGACGTCCTCGGGGAAATCGCGCCAGCTGCCGCCGCGGACGACGAGCTCTTCGCCCGCGCACCACTCGGCGGCGTTGCCGAGCATGTCGTAGAGCCCGAAGCGGTTGGGTGCGAGCGAGCCGACCTCGTGGGTCTCTCCGCGCGAGTTCGTGAAGGTCCAGGCCACGTCGTCGAGCGCCTGGACCTCGTCGTCGAAGTCCCCGCAGGCGTAGCGCCACTCGTCCTCGGTCGGCAGGCGGAAGCGTCGATCGAACTTCTCCGACAGCCAGTCGCAGAAGCGCTCCGCCGCGTGCCGCGAGACGCACAGTGCGGGGTGCTGGGAGTGCCCGAAGCCGAAGTCCGGGGCGCCGTACGGTTTGCTGGGGCGCGCCTCGGCGTCGACGTCGTCTCCGCGCAGCTCGTCGGGAAGGTCCAGCCGCAGCAGGAAGACGTCGTAGAGGTCCCACGTGACCTCCGTTCGCAGGATCGAGAAGCTCGCGATCCCGGGGCCGGCCGGAGGCAGGCGTGCGAAGTCGAGCTCGATCGTGGTCTCGGGCAGGGTGAGCGACCAGATCTCGGCCTCGGGCGCAGCGCGGTCGCCCCCGACGGGGCTGGACGCGACCCAAGCGAGAAATGCGCACCCCAGGTGGAACGCCTGCGCCATGGCGACCGGAGAGCATAGCGCTCCCCGCGCCGATCCGATACCGGAGAAGCCGGCCTCGGCGGGTGCGCAGACGAGCCGCGCTCGGGCCTGGGGTTCGAACGTCGAGCGAGTCAAAATGGCTCCATGGGTTCCAAAATCCGCATCGGCACCGCGCTCTCGTGCCTGTCGCTCGCGATGCTCGTCGCGGCCCTGCGCTCGGAGCCGGCGCAAGCGTCCGCGACCCGCCTCGCCGCGCCGCCGGCGAACGCCGCGATCCCGCAGGTCTCGACTCCGGACCTCGTCGTTCCGAACGGCTGGTACGCGCTCTACACGAGCGCGTCGGAGGGCACGAAGCTCCCCGTCGAGGTCCACACGCACAGTCCCGCGGCGGCCTTCGCGCTCGACCGCGGCGAGACGCTGCACCCCGAGGTCGAGATGGTGGACCTGCGCGCGAGCTTCACCGCCGACGTCTCGCTGGCGACGAGCGGCACGTACCGCTTCGGCTTCGAGATGGAGGGCGGTCACGCCACGGTGCGCGTCGTGGACGTCAACGGGCGCGAGGTCGCGGTCTGCCGCGCCGACCAGGCCGGCGAGCACTACTCGGACTGGATCGAACTTCCCCGCGGTCGCGTCGAGCTGACCGCGAGCTTCGCGCGCGACGGGTACGAGCGCGCGCGGCTCCAGACGCGCTGGGAGATGAAGTACGAGCAGGGCCGCGGCGGCTTCCCGGCGGAGCCGATCCCGGCGCACGTGACGCGCGTCCCGGCCTCCGCGCAGGCCGACGTCGCCACGGGGCTCCTCGCGCGACGCGGACGCATCCTGCTGGAGCGCAAGGGCTGCGTGAACTGCCACACGACGGGCAAGCGCAACGCGGTCGACACCCTGGTCGCGCCCCGCATGGACGACGTCGGCGAGCGCTTGACCACGTCCTGGATGGCGCGCTGGATCCACCGCCCCGCGGACCTGCGCGCGAACGCGAACATGCCGGCCCTGCTCCCGTCGGGCGAGGCGGGTCGCGCCGAGGCGGCCGACATCGCCGCGTTCCTCGCCGGTCGCTCCCAGCCGACCGACACGGGGTCCGCGTCCGGGCGCACGCTCTACCACCAGATCGGCTGCGTGGCCTGCCACGGTGCGCTGACGTCGCTCGCGAACCTCTCGAACGACGAGTTCCAGAGTCACGCGACACCCGGGGCACCGGTCGCGCCGTTCGGCGACGTGCACGGCAAGTGGCGGCGGGACGCGCTGGTGCGCTTCCTGCTGAATCCGGCGGCGAGCCACCCCGCCGGACGCATGCCGAACTTCGGGCTCGAGCAGCAGCAGGCCGAGGATCTGGCCGACTACCTGCGCGGCGCGTGGGAGGGCGGCGCGGCGGGTGATCCGGTCGCCGCCGAGCGCGGGCGCGAGGCCTGGGCCCTGCGCGGGTGCGGAACGTGCCACCTGCTCGAGGGCGGTCGCACGGAGCTGCAGACGGAGCTCAAGCTCGAGCAGCTCGACCTGACCGAGGTGCGCGGCTGCCTCGACCCGACCGACGCGGACAGCCCGCGCTACGAGCTCTCCAGGGACGAGCGCGCGGCCCTGGTGGCGGGCATCGCCTCCGTCCGGCGCGCCGGCACGTGGCCCGCCCCCCTCGACCACGCCGAGCGCGGCATGGAGGCGCTGGCCTGTACGGCCTGCCACACCTGGAACGGCGCCGGCGGACCCGCCGAAGAGCTGAAGCCCTACTTCCAGTCGCGGGACGAGCTGACCGACCTCGGCGACGAGGGCCGGCTGCCGCCGAACCTCACGAGCGTCGGCTTCAAGCTGACGACGCCGTGGATGCGACGCGTGCTGCTCGAAGGCGCCGCGGCGCGCCCCTACCTCGGCGCGCGCATGCCGCAGTTCGGCTGGACGTTCGCCGAGGACCTCGCCGGCTGGATCGCGCGGCGCGAGGGCGTGTGGCCCGACACCGACGAGACCGAGCCGGAGGCGACCGAGGCCCGCGTGCTGACCGGCCGCCAGCTGATGGGGCCCACGGCCATGGCGTGCACGACGTGCCACAGCTTCAAGGACTACCCGCCCTCCGGAACGCCCGGCCCGAACCTGATCGCGTTCGGCGAGCGGCTGCGCTACGCGTGGTGGCGCTCGTACGTGCACGACCCGGCGCGCTACAAGCCCGGCACGCGCATGCCCTCCTTCTCGAGCGGGAACGTCAGCAACTTCCCGGAGTTCGCGAACGGCACGCTGAGCGAGCAGGCCGACTGCATGTGGGCGTACTTCTCGCTGGGCGAGTTCATGCCCGCGCCCGAGGGCGTCGGGCCGGCCGAGAGCATGCAGATCCGCGTCGGCGAGCGCCCGGTCGTGATGCGGACGTTCCTCGAGAACGCCGGGGCGCGCGGCATCGCCGTCGGCTTCCCGATCGGCATCCACTTCGGCTTCGACGCCGCCGGCGTGCGCCTGGCGGAGGTCTGGCAGGGCGAGTTCCTCGACGCCGCGGGCGCGTGGGCAGGACGCGGGGGCCAGGTGGCCGGCGGACGCGGCACGGCGCTCTGGACCGCGCCCGAGGGGCCGGCGTTCGTCTTCGGTCCGCGGCCCGACGAATGGCCGACGGCGAACGGGCGCGACGCCGGTTTCCGCTTCCGCGGGTACGAGCTCGACGCCGAGGGCCGCCCCGAGTTCGCCTACGACTACGACGGCGCGAGCTTTCGCGAGAGCTTCGGCTCACGCCTCGAGCCCGGACCCGCCCTGCGACGCCGCTTCGCCGTCACGGGCTGGGCCGCGGACCGCACGCTGTGGCTGAATCCCGGCGCGGGCAAGAGTCTCGTCGTCGATCTGCGCGGCGTCGAACCCGTGCGCGTCGACCGCCCGGACGACACCGCCTGGTTCCGGCTGCAGCCGACCGGCGACCACGAAACCAGGACCTTCACGCTCGAGGTGACGCCGTGATGATCGCAGCCGTGTTCCTCTCGCTTCCGCTCGCCGCCGCGCAGGATCTGACGATCGGCGGAGTGCTCTACGAGAAGCGCGCGACCCGCGCGGAGACGCTCGACGCGATGATCGACGCGCTGACGCCGGAGGACGGCGACTGGGGCGAGTGGCACCTGCTGTCGCCGTTCCCGTGGGACGGCTTCGGCACCCTCGGCGCTCCCGCGGAGCCCGAGGAGGAGCTCGCGCGCATGGGCGCCGGCGGACCCGGCCCCGACCTCGCGCGCGAGTACGAGGGCAAGGGCGGCGCGACGATCCGCTGGCAGCCGCTGCCGAACGCGACCAACCAGCGCGTCGACCTGAAGGTGAACGCGACCGAGGAGCTGAACATCGAGGCCGTGTGCTACCTGTACGTCCCGGTCGTCGCCGACCGCGCGCTCGAAACGGAGCTCTCGATGGGCTCCGACGACGGCGTGCGCCTGTGGGTGAACGGCGAGCTGGTGCACGACCTGGACGTCCCGCGCGGGATGACGCCCGACGACGACACGCTGCGTTTCTCGCTGGTCGAGGGCGTCAACCACTGCCTGTTCAAGATCAGCCAGGGCCAGGGCGGCTGGGAGTTCCAGATCAACACGCGCGAGCCGCTCGCCGACGAGCTCGACGCGCAGCTCTTCTACCAGCTGGATCGCGACTTCCCGCCGACGCGCGAGCGCGAGCACTATCGCGTGATCACGCTGCCCGTCACCGAGGGCATCGCGCTCGAGGTCGGCGGGCTGGACTTCCTCGCCGACGGCGCGCCGATCGTCTGCAACCGGCGCGGCGAGGTCTACGTGGTCGAGAACGCCTACGCGGAGCCGCCGCGCGGCGTCGGCTACCGCAAGATCGCCGAGGGCCTGCACGAGCCGCTGGGGCTGGCCGTGCGCACCGACTCCGACGGCGAGGCGGCCTACCTCGTCCAGCGCGCCGAGCTGACCCGCCTGCTCGACCGCGACGGCGACGGCAACGTCGATCGCTACGAGACCTTCAGCGACGACTGGGGCGTCAGCGGCAACTACCACGAGTTCGCGTTCGGCCCCAAGTTCGACGCGGAGGGCAACGCCTGGGTGACGCTGAACATCGGCTTCTGCGGCTCGCTCGGGAAGTCGCTCGTCCCCTACCGCGGCTGGGCGCTGAAGATCACGCCCGACGGCGAGACGATCCCCGTCTGCGACGGCCTGCGCTCGCCCAACGGCATCGGATTCTGGACGGACGGCACGCCGTTCTACGTCGACAACCAGGGCGACTACGTGGCGACGAACCGCATGTCGCAGCTCGCGCCGGGCTCGTGGCACGGACATCCGGCCAGCCTGCGCTGGCGGGACGACCTGGACTCGCCCGACGCGCGGCCTCGGCGCCAGCCCGCCTCGGTCTGGTTTCCGTACAAGAAGATGGGCCAGTCGGCGGCCGACATCGCCCTGGACACGACCGGGGGCTCCTTCGGCCCGTTCGCGGGCCAGTTCTTCGTCGGCGACCAGACGCTGGCCGCCGTCATGCGCGTCGACCTCGAGCAGGTCACCGGCCACTGGCAGGGCGCCTGCTTCCCGTTCCTCGAGGGTCTGGCCTCGGGCGTGAACCGGCTGGCGTTCGCCCCGGACGGTTCGCTCTTCGCCGGCGAGACCGACCGCGGCTGGGCCTCGGTCGGCCGCAAGCGCTACGGCCTCGAGCGCATCGTCTACACCGGCAGCCCGCCGTTCGACATCCAGCACATGCGCGCGCGCTCCGACGGCTTCGTGCTGGAGTTCACGCAGGACGTCGACCCGGCGACGGGCGGCGACCCCGCGTCGTACTCGATGTCGAGCTACACGTACGACTACCACGCCGACTACGGCGCGCCGGAGAAGGACACGGCCGAGGTGCGCATCGTCTCCGCGACCGTCACCGACCGCCGCAAGGTGCGGCTGGTCGTCGAGCCGCTGCGCCCGGGCTACGTCCACGAGCTGAACGCCGGCGGCGTGCGCACCACCGGCGGCGAGGACCTCCTGCACGCGAACGCGTACTACACCCTGCAGAACGTCCCCGGACGGCCCGCCACGGCGCTGCCGGACGACCTGCCGAAACTGCTCTTCCTGACGCACTCCGCGGGGTTCGTCCACGACGTCGTCGAGCGCCCCCGCCCGCACATCTTCGCGCACGCGGAGGAGCGCCTGATCGAGGCCGCGACCGGCATCTTCGACGTCACCGCCACGCAGGACTGCGGCGCGCTGACGGCGCAGAACCTCGCCGAACACGAAGCACTCGTCTTCTACACGACCGGCGAGCTGCCCGTGACGGACGAACAGAAGGCGGCGCTGATGGACTGGATCGCGCAGGGAGGCGCGTTCGTCGGCGTGCACAGCGCGACCGACACGTTCTACGAGTTCCCGCCGTACCAGGAGCTGCTCGGCGGCGCCTTCGACGGGCACCCGTGGACGCAGGAGGTACGCGTCCGCGTCGAGGACGGCGGCCATCCCGCGACCGCCCACCTGCCGGCCACGTTCGAGGTCGAGGACGAGATCTACCAGCACCGCGCGTTCCGGCGGCACCCGGTGCGCGTGCTGATGTCGCTCGACACGACGTCGGTCGACGCCTCGCTCGGCGCGCGCGCCGACGGCGACTACGCGCTGGCCTGGTGCCGCGACTGGGGGCGCGGGCGCGTGTTCTACACCGCGCTCGGGCACCGGGCGGAGCTGTGGCAGGACCCGTCGTTCCTCACGCACCTCCTGGGCGGCGCGAAGTGGGCCGTCGAGGGCCCGGACTACGCCCCTCCCCCGCCGCGCGGCGCCGTTCCGCTGCTGGTCGGAGACGACCTCTCCCGCTGGCACCAGCGCGCCGGCGGTCCGGCCCAGTGGACCGTCGGCGACGGCGTGATGGAGGTCGCGGCGGGCACGGGCGACCTCGTCACCCACGACGCCTTCGGCGACTTCCTCCTCCACCTCGAGTTCAACGTCCCGAAGTTCCCCGACGACGTCACCGGCCAGGACCGCGGCAACAGCGGCGTGTACGTGCACGGGCGCTACGAGGTCCAGGTGCTCGACTCGTTCGGGCTGGAGCCCGAGCTCGGGGACTGCGCCGCGATCTACGAGCTCAAGACGCCCGACACGAACGCCTCGCGGCGCCCCGGTCGCTGGCAGACCTACGACATCGAGTTCCGCGCACCGCGCTTCGACGCCAGCGGCGGGAAGACGGAGAGCGCGCGCATGAGCGTCTGGCACAACGGCATTCCCGTGCACCGCGACGTCGAGCTGCCCGGCCCGACGCCGGGGGCGATGCTCGCGAACGAGGCCGCGCGCGGACCGCTGCTGCTGCAGGATCACGGCGCGCCGGTGCGGTATCGCAACGTGTGGCTGCTGCCGCGAAGATAGGTCCAGGAAGCCGCGGCGAACGTGGATCCGCGCGCGGCTCCCTCGACCAACACACACCTGAGAGAAAAGGAATCTGGGACCCCACTCCTGTGGCCCCGCGCTGGATTTCGTCACGGATTACCGGCGCGCTGGAGACGCGCGGGAATTCGGCAACAGCTCGAACATCGCGGGAACAAGGAGTTCACAAGGAGCGCGCGGCGCACCTCCTGGGCGCTGCGACGCGAGACGCTGCCGCGCGTCGAACACGCCTCGAACGAACTGCGCGCGGGCTTCAGCGCCACGCGGCCGACGCCGGGTGCACCGCGGAACCCGTCCGCAGCGACTCCTGCTCGGCCTCCAGCAGCCGCAGGTGACCGACCGCGTCCTCGACGCTCGCCAGGAGGTCGCGACGGCCGGCGGCCACGGCTTCGAGCAGGTGGCGAACCTCTCCGTCGTAGCCGTCGTGGTCGTCGAGCTGGACGGGCTCGCAGGCGCCGTCGCGCGCGAGCAGCAGGGACTCGTCGCGATCGGACGCGTAGTCCGCGGTGGCGCGTTCGAAGACGACCGTGAACTGCATCCGAAACGGCGCTCCGGGCGTCAGGTCCCAGCCGCCTTCGAGCGAGACGTGGGCGGGTCCGCCGGCTTCGTAGCGCCAGAGAGCGGTGAGGTGGTCGCGCGTGCCCGTGCACGCGACCTCGCGGGGATCGCCGAGACACCAGCGCGCGAAGTCCGCGTCGTGGACGTGGAGGTCGAACAGGGCTCCGCCCGTCCGCGCCGGGTCACCGTAGAAGGCGGGCGTCCAGCCGGGGGCCGGTGAGAGTCGCCGGAAGGTCGCGCTACGGACCGCGCCGAACTCGCCGCCGACCACGCGCGCTCGCAGCCAGGACCAGGCCGGCCAGAAACGGATGCAGAGCGCCGGCATGCAGAGGCTCGTGGAGTCCCGGGCCGCGTGCGCGAGGCGCTCGGCCGCGGCGCTCGTCAACGCCACGGGCTTCTCGACCAGCACGTGCTTGCCGGCGGCGAGCGCGGCGATCGCGAGGTCGACGTGGGTCTCGGTGTGCGTGCAGATGCTGACGAGATCCACGCCGGGGTCACGGAAGAGGGCCTCGGGTTCCTCGTAGGCCTGCACCTCGGCGGGGTCGAAGAGCCGCTCGCCCGCCGTTTCGGCCGTGGCGATGTTGCCCTCGGAGCCCACGCGTCCGGCGCGGCGCTCGGGATCGCGGTCGCAGACCGCCACGAGCCGGTTCGCGAAGCCGGCCGCGTGGGCGCGCCGGTAGGCACCGACGTGCGTGCGCCCCATGAAGCCCAGTCCGACGACGCCGACGCCGATGGGAGCGGGCTGCGTCACGCGTCGGCCTCGGACCGGTTCGCGCAGGCCGCCGCGACGAGGTCGCGCGCCGTGCGCGCGTCGCGGACCCGGTCCTCGCCCGCCTCGCGCTCGATCATGGCGTCGATCGGACGCCCGGCACGGGCCAGCACCGCGAAGAACGCGTCCCAGTCGACGGCGCCCGAGCCGACCGGCACCTCGGCCCCCCAGGTACCCGGCCGTTCGGGCGGCAGCGCGTCCTTGACGTGCACCTGGAGGACACGCGGGAGCAGCGCGCGCAGCGCGGCGACCGGATCGCCCATCGAGTAGAGGATCATGTTGGCCGGGTCGAAGTTGACGCCGGCGGTCGGACGGTCGAGCTCCTCCAGCACGTCCAGCAGCGTGGCCGCGTCCTCCTGGCCCGTCTCGAATCCGACGGCGACGCCCTCGTCCGCGAAGACGTCGACGACCTCGCGCAGCCGCGTGACCATGCGCCCTCGCTCGGGATCGTCACGATCGTGCGGGAGAAAGCCCGCGTGCAGCGTCACGAGCTCGAGCTCGAGCCGGCGCGCGAGCTTCGCGTTCGCGCGGGACGCCGCCAGGTTCGCGGGCCAGGTCGCGTCCGGGCGCACGCCTCCGGTGATGCGGATCGACTCGAGGGTCGAGTAGTCCTCGCCCTCGGTGCCCATCATGCCCGACGCGATGCGCACGCCGGCGGCTTCGAGGCGATCGACCGTCTCGCCCGGGGACCAGGCGCGCGTGCGCAGGGGGTCGAGCGCGAGCTGAACCGTCTGTACGCCCACGGCGGCCACGCGCTCGACGAGCTCGGCGGGACTCGTCGGCCGCAGGGACCAGGAACAGACGCCGATCATGGCCGGGAACGGTGAGCGGCGGACCCTCCGCGCACGCGCGCGAGGGGTCCACCGCGAGGGCTCGATCAGTGGCCGTCGACGGCGTCTTCGAGCTTGTCGGCGCCTTCTTCGATCGCGTCTCCCGCCTCGTCGGCGGCATCATCGACCGCTTCGGCGGCGTCGTTGGCGCTCTTCTCGAGCGCGTTGCTCTCGTCACCCGAGCACGCGAAGCAAAACGCGGCGAGGGCAGAGATCAAAAGGGTCTTTTTCATGGGATAGGTCCTCCTGTGGGTATCTGGCAGGGGGGCGATCCTAGCAGCACCGACGGGGCGAGGACACCTCCCGGCGGCCTCCCCGGCGCCGTGGAGCCGCGGCACCGGCCGCAGGGGTTCTACGCAGCTTTTGCTCCCCCCGCACAAGCCCGGGTCCTCCCGATGTCGATGCCAGAGGCGGGGACGGCGGCTCGCGACGGGGGCGGTCCGGGCGCCGGGACACGGCGGCCGACGCCGAGGTCGAGGGCTGCCCGAAAACGCCGGCCGAGTGCCGGCTCACACGGGGCAGGGCGCGGGAACGCCCTCGAACTGGGAGAAACGAATTCGATGAGGACCTTGGGACTGACCCTGGGGACGCTGCTGCTGTCGCTGTCGGTCAGCGGCCAGAAGGCGCAAGAGGTGGAGCAGCCGTGGGACTTCGAGCGCCACTATCAGATCACGATGGTGCGTAGCTCACTGCGCCACGCTCCGGAACGAGGCAAGCGCGACCTCGAACTGCAGGTGCTGCACGCCGACATGGCGCGCATCTGGGAAGAACCGCTGGAGCCGGAGGAGCTGCTGGAGGCCATCCTGGGCTGCCTCGAGGGCCACAAGGTCGAGGTGAAGCGCTCGCCGCCTCGCTACGAGTGGATCAAGTACGCGAACTGCTTCTGGGAATACCGCTGCGTCCAGGGCGTGCTGATCACGATCGACCCGGAGGACGATCCGATCGAGCTGCGGATCCAGGCGTTCATGCCTCGCTGACGGCCTGCAACCCATCCGCCAAGCGCTCGGCGGTCCTCCAGCCGCCGAGCGACGTGGCGAGCGTGCTCTGCCCGGGGAAGACGCTGTCCCCGACGAGGTGCAGTCCACCGTGGTCGCGGTTCGCCAGCATCTCGAGGTAGTTGTGCAGGCCGGCGCGCCGCGGAACGCCGCCGACGAGGCCCTCGGGCCGGCCGGTGAAGCGCTCGAAGGTCCGCGGCGAGCCCGGTAGCTCGTGCACGATCCCGGCGGCCCACTCGGGCGCGCGGGCGCGCAGCACGTCGCGCATGCGCTGCTGCACCTTCGCGACGAACGCTCCGCGGTCGGGAGCGGAGCGCAAGGCCTCCATCGACACGTGGGTCGAGACCGTGATCGCGCGCCGGCCCGGCGGTGCGTGCTCTTCGTCGTGGGCGCCGCGGATCGAGCAGAAGACGTGGTTGCCCTCCACCAGGGGAGCGCGCGGGTCGTCGACGAGCTGCAGGTGCCGAGCGTCCTCTCCGGCACCCTCGGGCGCGCGTGCGACGAGGTACAGCATGCAGGCGCCCCAGCCGGCCTCGACGCGCTGCGCGAGGGCGTCGAGGGCCGCGGTGCGTGCGAGCTGCTCGTGGGGTACGAGGTCGCGGACCGCGCGGGGCAGGATGTTCGCCACGACCGCGCGACTGCGCAGTCGTCCGCGGCGCGTGGTCGCGATCCAGCCGTCGCCGTCGCGCGCGAGCGACTGGACGCGGTTGGCGAACGTCACGCGACCTCCGGCCTGCTCGACGGCGGACACCAGCGCATTCGCCAGCGCCCCGAGCCCCCCGCGCACGTGGGCGGTCCCGCGGTGGTAGTAGTCCGCCGCCGCCAGCGCGAACGGCGCCTCGGCCTCGCGCACGCCGCACTGCACGGTGATCTGACACAGCGCGTCGAGGAACGTGACCAGCGGCGGGAAATCGGCCAGCCCGAACTTCTCGAGGACGCGCACGAGCGGGCGCCCCATCCAGCGGACGGCGGGCAGCAGCCGCGGCGCCGACGCGAGCTGGCGCGCGAGGTCGCCGGGACGCAGCGACGGCAGCCGACGCGGGTCCTGGAACAGGTCCCACAGCGCGTCGGCCACGCGCGCCTGGTGGTCGAAGTAGGCGCGGACGGCGGCCGCCGGAGCGCCGGGCATCGCCGCGAAGCGCTCCGCCAGGGCGCGTCGATCCCGGGGGACCGTCAGCGAGCCCGACGGCGAGCGGAAGTCGACCACCGGGTCGATCCAGTCCAGCTCGACCGGCAGGCCGTAGCGCGCGATCCAGCGGCCGAAGAGGTCCCCGGGGCCCAGGCCCGAGGAGAGCGTGGCTCCGGCCTCGAACGAGTAGCCGTCCCGGCGGAAGGTCCCCGCGCAGCCGCCGGGGTAGGTGAGCGTCTCGCAGCAGACGACGTCCAGGCCGCGCTCGGCGAGCCGCAGCGCCGCGGACAGACCTCCGAATCCGGCGCCGACGACGAGCACGTCGATGCTCTCGGGCGGCGCGGGGTCCGCAGTACGGACCGGGGCGCGACCTGCCTCGCGAGAGGCCGGCTCGCTCCCCGGTTCCGATACGGCTGTCGAGTCGAGGCCCACCACCTCGATCTTCGACAACGACTCTCCTACGGATGCACCCCCCTGGGCACGCCGCATGCGGCTGCGTCGTGCGCGTCGGGTTCCGGCTCGCTCCCCGGAACGGGACCGGCCCTCCTCGCGGAGGGCCGGCACGCGTAGAGAAGCGACCGAAGGAGCCGGGCTACCGGGGTGAACCGGGACCGGCCCGAACGACCTTTGCGATATCGAGGAGCAAGGGGGGCCCCGCTCGCCATGGAGCTGGTCCGACTGCGCTACGTCCCGGCGGTCTCGCTTTCCGTTCGGATCGCGCAGCCACTCCGTAGAACGGGGCCCTCGAGGTCCTCGCGATGCTGTCTTCGCAACTGTCGTGAACCGTTCTGCGGCGGGGCCGACCCCCTCGCGACTCCCGAAGAAGCCAAGATCGGCAGCAAAACGGTCTGCCGGGTCATCCGCCGGCGGACGCCTGGCCCCTTCACCTTTCGCCCGAAAGAAGGCGCGGCGGTGTCGAGGTCTCCGAATCGGGCCGCGGGCTCCCGCGAGCTCCGAGAAACCCTGAAAAAACGAAGGGGTCGAGATCCTGTCGGCGAATGAGCATCGGGATGGATCTTCGGATCCCCCCAAAGAGTGACCGGACCTGGGTGAGTCGTCCTCTCCCTACCTCTCTCGCCCAGGTCTGCCTGCTCCGAGTGCTCGGGTCCTCACAAGGGAACGCCAGTCCTCCTCCATCCTCCGGCCTCGGAGCAGGCCACTCCCCTAGGAGCCGGTCGGAGTATTCGCGATCCGCGATGCACCGATCCTCGAACGCGGCTCCGCGCGCCGCTATTCCCCCGAGCGGGGCGGCTCCGACGTGCGCAGCGTCGAGCGGATCTCCGCGAGCAGGGGCCGCACGTCCGAGCGAGGAGGTGCGCTGGGCTGCTCGAGCGCAGCTTCGGCGAGCGCGAGCGCCTCGCGGGCTTCCTCCAGCCGTCCGGCGTCCGCCGCGAGCAGGCTGTGGACCGCGTGCCCGCGAGCGCCGAGCTCCCCCTCGACCGCGGCCAGCGCCGCGACGGCGTCCCGGCCGCGGCCCAGGCGATGGAGGGCCGCCGCGCGGTGCCACGTACACCGTCCGGTCAGGTCCTCGCCGCGCGTGGCCGCGTCGAGAGCGAGGCGGACCACGTCGGGGGCGATGGCGTTCGATCGGACCGCGTACCAGGTCCAGGTCCGCAGGCGGGCGGGGTTCAGGTCCTCCTCGATCTGCCCGTCGAGGTGCCTGCGCAGGTACGGGGAGAAGCCCCCGGGCGTCCCCTTCGCGTCGAAGTGATCGCGCAGCGTCGACAGCGACAGCGCGCTGACCTCGTGGGAGACGCCGAGCTCCTCGACGCACGTGAGCCAGGAGTCGACCAGCGCGGCCTCGATCTCGTCGTGCCGGCCCTGGCGCCACATGGACTGCGCCAGGCGCGACTCGAAGAACAGCGCGGAGCGGTCGACGTGGCCGTAGGCGCCGCGCAGCAGGGCGAGGCCGCGACGCAGGTAGCCCTCGCGCTCCTCCTCGCTCTCGCACGTTCGCGCGAGTCCCCACAGGCTGGCGGAGACGAGCTCCGGTAACTCGTGCGCGCGCGGGCCCAGCACCTCCACGACGTCGCGGTAGACGTCGCGCCGCAGGGCGGGAAGATCGTCGCCGCCCTCGGGGAGCGCGTCGAAGAGCACGCGCACCGCGATGGTGGCCAGCGGGTCCTGCGCGGGCAGGCTGGATCGCCGCAGGTCGAGCGCCTGGCGGCCGATCGCGGGCAGCTGGTCGGAGTTCGCGGAGACGACGCGGTCCAGGAGCAGGGCCAGCTCCTCGTGGTCGCGCCCGAAGGCCGCCCGGTGATCGTTCCAGCGCACGGGCGCGTTGCGGACGCGGGCGAGCGCTTCCCGGAGCTCGGGCCGGTGCGCCTCGGCCTCTGCCGCGAGGCCGACGCGCTCGAGCAGCTGGATCCTTCGCGAGCACACGACGATGCCGACCGGGTTCGTCGCGCCGCAGGGTCCGGCGACCGCGCGGAGGGCGTCCTCGACCACGCGGCGCGCGGCCTCGAAGTCTCCGCCGCCGGCCAGCGCCGCGCCGAGGCGCGCCCGCGCGAGCAGCACGCGGAAGTGATCGGTCGGCAGGGTCTGCTCGCAGCCCACGATGGATGCACGCGCGAGCTCCTCCGCGCGCGCGTACTCGCCGTGGTCGCACAGGAGCTCGGACAGCAGGCCGCGGGTCGCGGCCAGCTCGAGGTCTCTCGGCAGCAGCTCGAACTCGCGCAGCCGGAGGGCGGCCTCGAGGAACTCGATCCCGGCACGCAGGCCGCGTCGGGAGCCGAGCTCGGTCGCGGCCCACTCGCAGACGTCCGCGAGCGCGAGGCGCTCGGCGCTCGTGAGGGCTCCGGAGCTCGTCGGCCCGGCCTCGATCTCGCGCAGGCGCTGCAGCGCCGGCTGCGCGTCCCACGCGAAGAGATCCTCCCGCACGAGAGCGGTCAGCTCGGCGCCCAGCGCGCGGTGCTCCTCCGCGATCACCTCGATCGCGAGCCTGCAGGCGCGCCGCTTCAACTCCGCGCTCTCGCGAGCGTCGCACTCGGCGTACACGCGGGCCAGCAGCCGGGTGGTCGCGAACACGTCGTAGAGCGTGGTCGAGAGCGACCCTTCGCGGATCTGGAGCGCGCGCTCGAGCTGCTCCCGGGCCAGCTCGGACTCGCCGATCGAGTAGAACGCGCTGCCGAGCGCGTGGCGCATGTCGGCCTCGCCGTCCAGGTCCCCCTCGAACGCCTCGCCGACGTGCTCGCTCGCGAGCGCGAGCATGGTATCCGTCTTCGGGTTCGGATCGGCGGCTGCGTGCGAGTCGGTCAGGGTGATCAACTCGAGGAGGAACTGCCGCACGGCGTCCGCCTCGCGGAGCTCGCGCTCGGCGACCCGGTGCTCGCGCTCCGCCACCCCCCGCTCGCGGCGTGCCTGCGCCATGGCGTCGAGCGCGATGGCCTCCTTCGCCTGCGCCTCCAGCATCCCCCACGACGAGCCGACGATCGCCGTGAACAGCGCGGCCGCGATCAGCAGTCCGGAGACCACGCCGACGCGGTGACGACGAACGTAGCGCGAGATCGTGCCGGTCCACGTCGCGCGCCCCGCCGAGACGGGTTCGAGAGCGAGGAAGCGCCGCAGGTCGGCGGCGAGCTCCGACGCGGAGGCGTAGCGCTCGCCGCGCTGCTTGGCCATGGCGCGCGCGACGATCGCGTCGAGGTCGCCCGTCAGGGCGCGGATCCAGCGGCGCCGCGTCAGCCCGCGCAGACGCGCCAGGTCGGCGGCCAGATCGGGCGCGAGCGCCGCGGCGCGCGCGCTGGGGCTGGGCGCCTCCTGCTCCAGCAGGGCGCGGCGCAGGTCCTCGTGTCCGTCGCGACGCAGCTCCGTGGCGCCGCGCGGCAGCACGCCGACCAGCAGCTCGTAGGCCAGCACGCCGAGGGAGTACACGTCGGCGCGGGTGTCGACGTCGGAGCTGTCGGAGCCCGCCTGCTCCGGCGCCATGTAGTGCAGCGTCCCCAGCAGCGCCGCGCCGCCCTCGGACGACGCCGGTCGATGCCGTCCGACCGCGCAGGCGATTCCGAAGTCGATCACCTTGGGCTCGAGCACGCCGTCGCGCGTCGTCACGATGACGTTGGAGGGCTTGATGTCGCGGTGGACGATGCCCTTCTGGTGCGCGTGCTGGACGGCGTCGCAGACCTTGGCGAGCAGGGCGAGGCGCTCGTTCAGGCTGAAGCGCTGCTCGTCGCAAGTGCGCGTGATCGGCTCGCCCGGCACGTACTCCATCACGAAGAACGGTCGCTGCGAGTTCGTCGTGCCGACGTCCAGGATCATCGCGATGCCCGGATGGTCCATCATCGCCAGGGTCTGGCGCTCGTGCTCGAAGCGCTCGAGGACGCGCCCGCTGTCCGTCTCCGCGCGAACGATCTTCAGCGCCACGCGCCGGCGCACGGGCCGCTGCTGCTCCGCGAGGTACACGGCCCCCATCCCGCCCGCACCGATCTTGCCGAGAACGTGGTAGCGGCCCACGCGCTCGGGAATCGAGTGGTGCAGGAAGCGCGTCGAGTCCTCGGCCGAGTCGGAGCTCGGCGGCAGCTCGACGGGGCTCGTGGACACCGGGCTCTGCAGGTAGTCGCGCGTGTCCTCGTCGTGGGCGAGCAGGGACTCGAGCTCCGCGCGCAGCCCGTCGTCGCCTTCGCAATGTCGCGCGAAGAAGGCCGGCAGCTCGGCGCCGGGTACGGTCACCGCGATCTGGAACAGCTCCTCCAGCTTGCGCTGCCGCTCGCGATCCGACACGTTCGGGACTCCGTTCTCAGGGCAGGCGAATGCCCTCGACCTCGCGCTGCAGCCAGGCGCGCGTG
>CAYGPA010000039.1:651-18759 GCA_964351535.1 uncultured Planctomycetaceae bacterium | reverse complement strand
AGCCCGAGTTGAACTGCATCAGCGAGTAGACGTTCGCCGCGCAGAACAGCATGAAGGCCACGGTGAAGGCCACGAAGAAGAGCCGCTCGCGACGCGGGACGATGCGCTGCTCCTCGCGACGCCCGCGAGCCGGCCACAGCGCGACGAGCAGCAGCGGCCCGAACGTGAACAGGCCCCAGCCCGGGCTGACGAGGTTCTTCACGAACACCTCGAGGCTGGGCCACGAGATGCCCTTCACGCCGACCTCGGTGTAGTTGACCGGCGGCATGACGAACTGGCCCGGGGCGAAGGGGTCGCCGTACATCCACCACTGCGTTCCGGTGAGGAACAGGAGGCCCGGGATGGACGCGAGCGCGAACGGCACCGTCTCGGTGAGGGCCCGGAACCAGCCGCCCGACGGCACGCGCGCCAGCACGAGGTAGCCGAACAGCGCCGCGACCGGGATCGCGCCGGCGTAGTCCAGCGCGAAGGCCACGCCGGCCAGCGCGCCCGCGCCGGCGCGACGCGCGACGGAGAGCGGGAACTGCTGACCGGGCCGCACCCAGAGAAGCAGCGCGGCGGCGAACACCGCCTCCATCAGGAACATGTTGTGGTTCAGGTGCGCGGTCCGATAGAAGACCGGCGTTCCCAGCGCGAAGAGCAGCGCCAGCCACGTGGCGCGCCCGCGCGGGACGCCGCGCCCGAGCAGCGTCGTGTACATCAAGACGACGAGCAGCGCGCTCAAGGGCGCCATCACGAAGGCCGTCGTGATCGCGGTCGAGGCGCCGAAGCGCAGGTCGAGGCCCTTGCGCTTCACCGCGGCGAACATGCGCTGGCGGATCGGGTGGACGGTGTCGTAGACGACCTCCGGCGGCGCGCCGGCTTGCGCGAGCTTCTCGAGCTGGCGCCGCTCCAGCCAGTCGAGCAGCGGATCGAACAGCAGCAGCGGCGGCACCGCGATCACCGAACCCAGCACGTTGTTCCCGACGTACGCGTGGCCGTCGTCGTGCCAGAAGATGTCGGCGTGCAGGAACGTCTCCGTCTCCTCGTCCCAGTACTCGTCGCACTGGAAGTTGCCCTGCTCGATCAGGGCGAAGGCCGGGTAGTGCTCGCGGACGACGTTGGTCGCGAAGTGGACCGTGAACACGATCCAGCACGTCAGGAAGATCCGGACGGGGACGGAGGCGAGGAGCTTCATCGGGGGCGAGGGGGTCCGGACATCATCGGCAGGAGCGGGGAGCGGGGTGAGCCGGAATCGGGTCGGCGGGCCGGTCCGGGCCCCCCTGGCGCCGGCCGGGTCGCCCTGCGGGGAGCGCCCCTCAGTCTCGCGGCGTCCATGGCCGATGCAACGTCCACCGGCGCCGTACGAAGAATTTCCAGGTCCGAACCACCCCTCGCCGCCCTCGACTTGCGCCCCGCGCCCACACTAGGCTTGGGACCTCTCGTCGATCCACCCTCCTAGCCAGCGCGAGCGCCCTGACTCGCGCGGAATCCCCACCTTGCGATCCGTCTACGTCCGTCAGGAAGAGGCTGGCTCCGGACCCGTCGACTTCGGGCTCGGTCTGCTCGTCGCCGTGGTCGCGACCGCTCTCCTCGCGCCCGGCATCTTCTGGGGCCTGCCGTCGTCGAAGGCGACCGTGGGGGGCTTGCGCATCCTGGACGGGGACGTGCCGTACCGGGACTTCTGGACCATGTACGCCCCGGGCCAGTTCTACCTGGTGGCCGGGCTGTTCCTGGCCTTCGGGAAGAAGGTGTTGGTCGCGTCGATCGCCGCCGTGGTGCTGCGCGGGCTGACCGCCTTCGCGCTCTACCTGACGCTGCGAGGGGTCGGGGCCCGGCGCGGGCTCTCCGCGCTGCTGGCCCTCGCGGTGGCCGCGACGTTCCTCGGTGCGGACGTGCAGATGGACTCCTACGCCCCGGCGCTCTTCACGGCCGCGGTCGCGCTGGAGCGGTGCACGGCCTACTTCCGGCGCGGTGGGGGCGCGGGCCGCTTGCTCGCCGCCGGCTTCGCGCTGGGCGCGACGGCCGTCTTCAAGCACGACTTCGCGGCCTACGTGGGCGTGGCGCTCTCGGGTGCTCTGGTGCTGGCGTGGCTCGGCGTCGCGGAGCGTCCGGAGCGGTGGCTCTCGCCGCCGGCCGCCCTGCTGCGCCTCGGCGCCGGGTGTGCCATGGTCGTGGTCCCGGTCGCCGTCTGGCTCGCGAGCGTCGCCGGCCCCGACGCCTGGCAGGACCTGATCGTGTTCCCGGCCACGGACTTCCGCGCGGTGCGCGGCGAGAGCTACGCACCCTGGATGCCGCCCGTCGCGGCCCTCGAGGCCTGGTCGGCCGCCTGGGGCGACGTGCGCCTCGCGCGCGACGCGCTCGGCGCCCTCGCGGGCTGGCTGAAGTGCCACCTGCCGGAGCTCGCCTTCGCCTTCGGAGCCCTCTGGCTGCTGCTGCGCTCGCGTCGCGCGCGGCCCGCCGGCGTGGGCGTGCTGCTGTTCGCGCTGCTCGGCCTGCCGCTCTTCTGGTACGCGGCCCACGTGCAGCGCAACACGCACGTCTTCTCGATGGCGATCCTGTCGGCCCTCGTGTTCGCCGTGGTGCTGGCCAGCGAGCCGCGCGGCGGCGGCGTGGCGCGCCTGGCGAAGGTCCTGGGCGCGCTCGCGTTCCTGGGCTACGGGATCGGCTTCGGGGTCCCCGCCGCCGAGAGCGTGTGGCCCGTCGTCAGCGCCTGGCAGCGCAACGGCGCGCCCGGCGGCGTCCGCCTGCCGTACCCGATCGTCGAGCACGTGCTCGTCTCGCCGCGCGAGGAGAGCTACTTCGTGCCCGTCTCCGACTTCGTGCGGGCGAACACCGAGCCCGACGAGCGCATCCACGTCGGCGTCGCGCGCCACGACGCGGTGGTGATCGGCAACCAGCGCTTCTACCTGCTGGCCGACCGGCGCCCCGCGACGCGCTACAACGAGCTGCACCCGGGCATCGTCGACCGCGCGAGCGTCCAGCGCGAGATGATCGCCGATCTCGAGCGCCGGGACGTCCGCTGCGTCGTCCTCTGGAACTTCGGCGGTCAGGATCCGGACTGGTCGACGAAGATGCTCGACCGCTTCAAGGCCAAGCGCCAGGCCGCGATCCCGGAGCTCGGCGCGACGCTGCTGGACGAGTACCTCGACGAGCGTTTCGCGGTCGTCGCCAGCTACGACGAGTACGACATCCTCTGGCGGCGCGACTCGCCTTCGCCGACGCTCCCGGCTCCGGAGACCTCGTCCGCGGGCTCCGCGGCGACCGGGAGCGGATCATGAGGGACCCGTCGTGACCCGATCGCGGGGGAAGGTCGCGCCGTGAGCCGGCGTTCGAGAGCCGCGCTGTTCGCGCTGCTCGCCGTCGCGGCGGCGGCGTGGGCGCTCCTCGATCCGCGCTTCCGCGACGCGGGCGGCAGCCTCGAGGCCGCCTTCTGCCTGCCGCTCGCCGCGGCCGCGGCGTTCGCCGTCTTGGTCCGCGCCTCGGTGCACGACTGGCTGCGCGCCGGCGGGTGGTTCGCGCTCGGGTTCGTGGGGCAGGCGTTCGTGCTGCAGCTCTACCACCAGGGCCCGCGCGTCAGCTACCAGCACTTCTGGCCGCTCGAGTTCGCCGGCGTGCGCGCCGTGGCGTGGGTGGGCCTCGCGCTGCAGACCGTCCTGGTCGTGCCGGCCTTCGCGCCGATCGCCCGGCGCCTGGCGTCGCGGACGCTGGAGCGCTGGGGGCCCTGGCGCCTCGCGATCTACCTCCTGGTGCTCTTCCTGGCCGGGACGAAGCTCTTCCGGCCGCCGCAGGCCTACGCCCTCGAGCTCGTGCTGGCGTTCGGACTGCACGTCCTGCAGTTCGCGACGCTGTGCCTGGGGCTCGCGGCCCTGCCCGACGCGACCCTCGACAAGTGGCGCCGGCGCTTCGAGCACCGCTTCGGCCGGGAGAAGCTCGGCAGCGGGACGGCGCCCGGCGGCCTCGACCGCTTCTCGCTCGCCATGGCGGCCTGGGCCCTCGCGGCGGCGATCTTCCTCGGGTGGGCGGCGTACGGACACCACCCGCACGTCCCGGACGAGGTCGGCTACCTGCTGCACGCGAAGTACCTGGCCACGGGGCAGCTCTACCTCGACCCGCCGCCCGTGCCGGCGGGGTTCGACGTCGACCTGATGTTCCTGCACCGCGGGCGCTGGTACTGCCCCGTGCCGATCGGCTGGCCGGCCGTGCTGGCCGTCGGCACGTGGCTCGGGGTGCCGTGGCTCGTGAACCCGGCGCTCGGCGCCGCGTCGGTGCTCCTCGCCTACCTGCTGCTGCGCGAGATCTCGACCCACCGTCAGGCGCGCATCGTGACCGCGCTGCTCGCCTTCTCGCCGTGGGCGACGTTCCTGAACATGAGCTTCATGTCGCACAGCCTGACGCTCGCGTGCGCGCTGCTCGCGGCGCTGGGCGTCGCGCGCTCGCGGCGGACGGGCAGCCTGGGGTGGACGATCCTCGGCGGCCTGGGGCTGGGCGTGACGGGGTTGATCCGTCCGCTGGAGGGCATGTGCCTGGCCGTCCTGCTCGGCCTGTGGGCCGTCGGCTTCGGAGCGCGGCGCCTGCGCACGCTGCCGATCGCCGGGTTCGTCCTCGCGGCGGCCGCGGTCGGTTCGCTGGCCCTGCTCTACAACCACGAGCTGACCGGCAGCCCGACGAAGTTCCCGATCATGGACTACGTCGACGTGGTCTACGGTCCGGGTCGCAACTCGCTCGGCTTCGGACCCGAGAAGGGCCTCGACTGGAGCGGGCTCGATCCGTTCCCGGGACACGGTCTGCGCGACGTCCTGGCGAACACGAACTTCAACCTGTTCCTGGTCGACGTGGAGCTCTTCGGCTGGAGCACCGGCTCGCTGTTCCTGCTGCTCCTGCCGCTCCTGATGGCGCGTCCGGAGGGGCGCGACCGCTGGATGCTGGCGGTGATCGCGACCGTCATGGTCCTGCACGCTTTCTACTGGTTCAACGGCGGCCCGGACTTCGGGGCGCGCTACTGGTACCTGATCCTGATGCCCTGCATCGCGCTCTCGGCGAGCGGCGTCCGCCTCATCGCGCGCGACTTCCTGTCCGGGGAGGACACCCGGGCGCTGCGGCGCCGGGCGCGGCTGATGGTCGCGATCGGCGTGCTGTGCGTGTGGAGCCTTTCGACCTTCTTCCCGTGGCGCGCGATCGACAAGTACCACCACTATCGCGGCATGCGGCCCGACGTGCGCGCGATGGCGCGCGAGCTCGGCTTCGACCGCGACCTGGTCCTGGTGCGCGGCGAGCGTCATCCCGACTACGGCTCGGCGGCGGTGTACAACCCGGTGGACCTGGAGGCCGACGTTCCGATCTACGCCTGGGACCGCGACGCGCGGACGCGTCGGGCGCTGCTCGAGCACTACGCCGACCGCGACGTGTGGATCCTGGCCGGTCCCAGCGTGACCGGCGCGGGCTTGGGGGTGGTCGCGGGGCCCGTCTCCGCCGCCGAACTGCTCGCGCGCCCGCGCCCCGGGACCGACGAGGGCCCCGGACGGTGAACGCCCGAGGCGCGCACGCGGACGCCGCCGCGGACGACGACGCGCTGCGCGCGAGCTACGCCGGGACCGCCGTCTGCGTGCTGGGCGCGTCGGGCTTCGTGGGGCGCTGGGTCGCGCGCGAGCTCGCGCGGCTCGGGGCGCGCGTCGTGGCCGGCGCGCTCGACGCCGACGCCGCGCGCGACGCGCTGCGCTCCGTCGGGGCCCGCGCCCAGGTCGAGGTCGTCGACGTCGCGCGCGCCGGAGTCCTCGCGCCGCTGTTGCAGCGCACGCGTCCCGCGGTCGTCTTCAACGCCGTCGGCTACGGCGTGGACCGCAGCGAGCGCGACCCCGACACCGCGCAGCGGGTGAACGCCGAGCTGCCCGGCGAGCTCGCGAAGGCCGTGGCCGACGCGCGCGAGTCCGCGCGAGCCGATGCGTGGCCCGGTACCGCGCTCGTCCACGTCGGATCGGCCCTCGAGTACGGCGAGATCGGGGGAGACCTGAGCGAGGAGTCCGTCCCGGACGCGACGACGCTGTACGGCCGGACGAAGCTCGCGGGTACGCGCAGGCTCGCCGAGGTCGCCGCCCGGCGCTCCCTGCCGGCGCTGACGGCGCGGCTCTTCACGGTCTACGGGCCGGGCGAGCACGAGGGCCGGCTCCTGCCCTCGCTGCTGGCGGCCCGCGACGGTGGGGACGACCTGCCCCTGACCGCCGGGGAGCAGCGCCGCGACTTCACGTGGATCGGGGACGTCGCCGCGGGCCTCGCGCGGCTCGGGGCGCGGCCCTGCGAGCCGGGCTGGGTCGTGAACCTCGCCACCGGGCGCTCGACCCGCGTGCGGGAGTTCGTCGAGGCCGCCGCGCTCGAGCTCGGAATCGCCCCCGAGCGCCTGCGCTTCGGCACCCTGCCGACGCGCGCGGAGGAGATGCAGCACGATCCCGTGAACGTCGGGCGCCTGCGGGCGTGCCTGGGGTGGACGCCCGCGACCCCCGTCCCGGCCGGGGTGCGCCTCACGCGCGACTTCGTCGCCGACACCGACTGAGCTATAGTCCGCGGCCGCAGGGGACGAAGGAGGTCGAGGGCGCGCGCCCCACCCCCGACCCCTCGCGCCCGCGCTTTGCACTCCGTACGCCGAAATTGTCGCGCCTGTGGCTCCGCGGAGCTCGCTCGCTTCCTGTCGCTCGGGGAGACGGCGCTCGCGAACTCGTTCCTGCGCTCCGAGGAGCAGTTCGCGGACGAGCCGCGGTTCCCGCTCGACGTCTACCTGTGCCGCGAGTGCGCGCTGGTCCAGCTCGTGGACGTCGTGGACCCCGAGGTGCTGTTCCGCGACTACATCTACGTCACGGGCACGTCGGACACGATGGCGGCGCACAACGAGTCCTACGCGAACGTGGTCTGCGCGGAGCTCGGACTCGGCGCCGAGGACCTGGTCGCGGAGGTCGCCAGCAACGACGGCAGCCTGCTGAAGCGCTTCCAGGCGCGCGGGACGCGCGTGCTGGGCATCGAGCCCGCGACCAACATCGCCGAGCGCGCTCGCGCCGACGGGATCGAGACCGAGAACGTGTTCTTCGGCGCCGACACGGGCGCGGAGCTGCGCGCGAAGCACGGGCCCGCGCGCGCCGTGATCGGCAACAACGTGCTGGCGCACGTCGACGACACGCTGGGCCTGCTGCAGGGCTTCGAGCGCCTGCTCGCCGACGACGGCCGCGCCATCGTCGAGGTCCCGTACCTCGGCGAGTTCCTCGAGCGCCTCGAGTACGACACCGTCTACCACGAGCACCTCTGCTACTTCGCCGTCCTGCCGCTCCTGCGGCTCTTCGAGAACGCCGGGCTCTCGATCGTGCGGGTCGACCGCGTGCCCGTGCACGGCGGCTCGCTGCGCGTGCACGGCGCCCGTCGCGCGGTCGTCCCCGAGCACTCCGCCGAGGTGCTCGCGATGGCCGAGCGCGAGCGGGCCGAGGGCTTCGCGGACCTCGCGCGCTACGAGCGCTTCGCGGCCGACGTGGCGGCGCAGCGCGAGGAGCTGCGCGAGCTGCTCCTGCGCCTGCAGAAGGACGGACACACGCTGGCGGCCTACGGCGCGCCGGCCAAGGGCAACACGCTGCTCGCCTACTGCGGCATCGGGCCCGAGCTCGTTCCGTACACCGTGGACAAGAACCCGCTGAAGGTCGGCATGCTGACCCCGGGCCAGCACCTGCCGGTCCTGCCGACCGAGACGCTGCTCGAGCGGCGGCCGGACTACGTGCTGATCCTCGCCTGGAACTTCGCCGACGAGATCCAGCGCCAGCAGGCCGCCTTTCGCGAAGCCGGCGGCAAGTTCATCCTTCCCCTGCCGCGTCCCCGCATCGTCTGACGGATCCCCATGGACTGGAAACAAGAGCAGGTCGTGATCCTGTGCGGCGGTGAAGGCACGCGCCTGCGCGAGGAGACCGAGTTCAAGCCCAAGGCGCTGGTCGAGATCGGCGGGCGCCCGATCCTGTGGCACCTGATGCGGATCTACTACCGCTTCGGGTACCGGCGCTTCGTCCTGTGCCTCGGGTACAAGGGCGAGATGATCAAGGACTACTTCCTCAACTATCAATGGCGTGACCAGGACTTCACGCTGGACTTGAAGTCGGGGAACTGCACCGGCCACGGCGCCGACACGCTCGAGGACTGGGAGATCGTGTTCGTCGAGACCGGGGACGGCACGCAGACCGGCGGGCGGCTGTGCCGCGCGCAGCGGCACATCGAGGGCGACACGTTCCTCTTCAACTACTGCGACGGGCTGTCCGACGTCGACGTGGACGCGCTGGTCGACTACCACCACCGCAAGAAGAAGATCGCCACGCTGACGGGCTTCCACCCGCGCTCGCGCTACGGCGTCGTGAAGAGCGGCGAGGACGGCATCGTGCACTTCTGGCAGGAGAAGCCGCTGATGACCGACCAGACGAGCGGCGGCTTCTTCGTGATGAACCGGCGCATCTTCGAGTACCTCGACCCCGACTGCGTGCTGGAGACGTCCGCGCTGCCGGCGCTCTCGAAGGACCGCCAGCTGGCGCTCTTCTCGCACGACGGCTTCTGGTTCTCGATGGACACCTACAAGGAAGCGCTGACGCTGAACGAGATGTGGCGGCACGGCAAGGCGCCCTGGAAGTCGTGGACATGAGCTTCTGGAAGAATCGCTGCACGCTGGTCACGGGCGCCACGGGGTTGCTCGGCTCGCACCTGGTCGAGGAGCTGCTCGCGCGCGGCGCGACCGTGACGTGCCTCGTGCGCGACCGCGTGCCGCGCAGCCGGCTCGTCACCGCGGGCCTGATCGACCGCGTCAACGTCGTGCGCGGCGAGCTCGAGGACTTCCAGCTCCTGCTGCGCGCCGTCAACGAGCACGAGATCGAGAGCGTCTTCCACCTCGGCGCTCAGACCATCGTCGGAACGGCCAAGCGCTCGGCGCTGTCGACCTTCGAGGCCAACGTGCGCGGGACGTGGAACCTGCTCGAGGCCTGCCGCGCGTGCGAGGGCCTCGTGAAGCGCGTCGTCGTGGCCTCCAGCGACAAGGCCTACGGCGAGCACGAGACGCTGCCCTACACCGAGGATGCGCCCCTGATCGGCCGCTTCCCCTACGACGTGTCCAAGTCCTGCGCGGACCTGATCTCGTTCAGCTACCACCATTCCTACCGCGTGCCGGTGGCCGTGACGCGCTGCGGGAACCTCTACGGCGCCGGCGACCTGAACTACAACCGGCTGGTGCCGGGGACGGTGCGTTCGGCGCTGCTCGGCGAGCGGCCGATCGTGCGCAGCGACGGGACCTTCGTGCGCGACTACTTCTACGTGCGCGACGCCGTCGACGCCTACTTGCTGCTGGCCGAGCGCATGGACGACCCCGCGCTGCACGGCGAGGCCTTCAACTTCGGGACGGAGACCCCGATGTCCGTGCTCGACCTCGTCCAGTTGATTCTGCGTCTCATGAACAGGACCGACCTCGAGCCCGTGGTGCAGAACCAGGCCTCGCACGAGATCCTGCGGCAGTACCTGGACTGTACGAAGGCGCGCGAGCGGCTCGGCTGGAAGCCCACGCGCACGCTCGAGGAGGGCTTGCGCGAGGCCATCGCGTGGTACACGCGCGAGTCGGGGATCGAGCAGGCTGGCTCGGGCGCCTGAGAGGGGTACTCTTGGGCCGAATCCGGCTCACGATGTTCCTTTCGAGAGCGTAGAGCACACCTGCATGAACCCCCCCCAGAATCCCGCGGGCGCACGGCCCAGCTTGTTGGCCGGTCTCCTCGGGGGCGCGCTCGGCGGCGCCGCCGTCGGAGCCCTCGGATCGTGGCTCGCCGTCGCGAGGAACGGAACGCTGGACCTGGGCCGGGACCGGCTCGCGTTCGCGTTGGTCGTCACCGGCACCGCCGCGGTGTGCGGCCTTCCGATCGGTGTCCTCGGACATCTCCTCCTCGGTCGGCGTCGCCGCGGTGGATCGAGTGCCGTCCAGGGCGCCGCGCTCGGAGTCCTGGTCTTCGCCCTCGGCTACTTCGCGATCCAGGTCGCGATCGGAATTCGCGCGCCCTGGCGGCCCGAGGTCGGCACCGTCGACCTCGCGCTCGGCGCCGGGGCCGGGTTCTTCGCGGTCCTGCTCGCGCGCCCGCTGATCGGCGCGCTGTCGCGGCCCGCGTGGATCGGCTTGCCCATCCTGCTTCTGTGCGGGGGGGTCGGCCTGGCCTTCGGGGCCGGCGGAGCCGCCGACGAGGACGACCAGGACGGGGTGCGCGGCACCGCACTGCCGATCGCCGAGTTTCCCGAGCCGATCTCGTCGATCGAGAGCGTCGTGCTGCTCGGCATCGACGGCGCCGACTGGCGCAGCATCGACCCGCTGCTCGAGGCGGGCCGCATGCCCAACCTCGCGCGAATCGTCGCGACGGGCGTGCGCGCGCCGCTGCGCGTCGACCGGCCGACGTGGTCGCCGATCCTCTGGACGACGATCGCGACCGGCGTGCGCGAGCAGCGACACGGCGTGCGCGACTTCGCCGAGCTCGTGCTGCCCGGCATGAGGAACGGCATGGAGCGCGCCGTCTGGCGCTACGGCGAGATGCCGCTGATTCCCCGCGGCATCCTGGTGGCGCCGATCGTTCGCGCGCTGCAGGCGCTGGGCATCGCGAGGGACATGCCGGTCACCGCGCACCACCGCCTGGCGCCCGCGATCTGGAACCTCGCGTCCCAGGCCGGCATCGAGGTCGGCGTCGTCAACTGGTACGCGACCTGGCCCTGCGAGGTCGTGCACGGCTGCATGGTGGCCGACTACGATCCCTCCGGAGGGATGGGCAACCGCCTCACCGAGGCGGCGGAGGTGGGCGGCAGCGGTTTCGCCTATCCGCCCGAGCTCATGGCCGAGCTCGACTCGCTCCTGCCGATGTGGTGGCCGCGGATGCCCGATCCGGAGCAAATCGAGCAGATCCTCGCGCTGCCGGTCTTCGAGGGCGTCGTCGACCGCGCGCGCGTGGCGTACGCCGACTCGCCGGAGATCCTCGCCGACATCGGCAACTCGTATCTCGGCGACCGGTTCGCCGCGCGGGTCGGCATGCACGTGCTGGAACAGCACGGCGCGCGCCTGCTCGCCGATTACATGCCGGGCATCGACCGCATCAGCCACCGCGCGCTCGTCGAAGACTCCGTGGCGCTCGAGATCGTCGCCAACTACTACCAGGCGGTCGACAGCTTCCTCGCGCCCTACGCCGACCTGGCCGAGGGCGGGCGCACGCTGATCCTCATGGTCTCCGACCACGGCTGGAACTACAGCGACGACATCGGCCACGAGGACGCGCCCGACGGCATCTTCGTGGCCGCCGGCGCCGAGATCCGCGACGGCGGCGCGCTGTCGCCGAAGCCGCACCTGCTGGACATCGCTCCGACGGTGCTCGTGGCGCTCGGATGCCCGACCGACGACGGGATGCCCGGGCGCGTGCTCGCGGAGGCCTTCCGGGTCGCGCCGCAGCGCGTCGTGGCCGAGTACGGGCCGTACCACCCCGAGTGGTCGATCGGGATCGAGGAGCTGGACTCCAGCTCGATGGACTCCAAACTCGACGAGCTGAAGCGCCTCGGCTACGTCGGAAAATGAGAACCGCCAGCTCGTCCACGAAGTCCCTCGCGTCCACCGCGCGCTCCGCCGAGAGCCTCATGTCCGGCGCCGGCGCCGCGTGGCTCGGCTGGGTCGCGACCGGACTCGCCCTGGGTGTGTTCCTCGGCTGGCGCTCGTCATGGACCAACCCCTCGCTCGCGGGCGCGCGCAACGCGCTGCTCGCGGAGGGCTACGCGGCGCTCTGCTACGGCGTCTTCGGAGCCGTGCTCGGGGTCGTGGCGCTGATCGAGATCGCGGTCCTCGCGCGCTTCGTGCGGCGTCTCGGACGGCCGAACTTCGCGTTCCGCGCGCACACCGTCGCGGCGGCCGTGACCTTCGGCGGCTTCTGCGCCGGGAACTACGCCCTGGCCCACGCCACGCGCTGGGCGACCGAGATCGACAAGCGCAGCGTCGCGGCCGGGGTCGCGGCGGCGCTGGTCGCGCAGCTCCTCGCGAGCGCGCTGCTCGCCTTCGGCTCGCGCCTGGGTCGCATCCCGGCCGCGGTGTGGTGGGGCCGGGCGACGCTGGCCGCGCTCGTGCTCGTGCCGCTCGGGACCGTGCTCGGCTTCGTGCCGTCGCGGCCCGCGACCGGGGTCGGCGAGCCGCCGGCGCCCGTCGCCTCCACGCCGCCGGTCGAGCGCGTCGTGCTGCTCGGCATCGACGGCGCCGACTGGAAGCACGTCCAGCCGCTGCTCGACGCAGGCAAGCTCCCGAACCTCGCGCGTCTGGTCGAGGCGGGCTCCGCCGCCCCGCTGCGCACGCTGCTGCCGACCTGGTCGCCGACGATCTGGACCACGATCGCCACGGGCCGGCTGCCCGAGGCCCACGGCGTGCTCGACTTCACCGAGGTTCCGCTGCCGGGCTTCGACCTCGGCGTGCAGCGCCTGCGCGCCGTCGAGCGCCTGGCCCAGGACCCCGGCGGCCGCGCGATGCCGATGCCGCCCTTCGTCGGCCTGACGCCGCTCGTCTACGGCCTGGTCGAAGCCGGCGTGCTGCGCGAGGAGCCGATCCGCGCGTACCACCGCCGGGTGAAGGCGCTGTGGAACATCCTCTCCGACCAGGAGCGCTCCGTCGGCGTCGTGCGCTGGTGGGCGACGTGGCCCGCGGAGGAGGTGCACGGCGGCCTCGTGTCCGACAACTCGCCGCGCCAGAACGCGTGCCACGCGTTCGAGCGCATGTCGCGGGCCGCCGCGGGCGAGAGGCTCGACGGCCTTCCGTTCGACCCGACCATCACGTACCCGCCCGAGCTGATCGCGAAGGTGGCGAAGCTCGACGAGGAGTCTCTCGGCGACGCCGCGCGCTGGTGGGGCGACGACGACACCGCGGAGGCGCGGCGCATCGTCGAGACGCTGCCCTTCTTCGCCGACCTCGACGCCGAGCAGCGCGAGGCGCTGGTCGCCGACCCGGGCCTGCCCAAGCTCGTGCTCAACATCTCGGAGGAGGACCGCTTCGCGATCCAGTCGGCCGTGACGATCCACGCCGAGCACGACCCGCAGCTCCTGGCCGTGTACCTGCAGGGCGTCGACGGCATCGGCCACCGCATCGAGTTCCACGCCAAGCGCGACCCGGGCTTCCTGACCGTCATCGCGCGCTACTGGGAGCGCGTCGACGAGCTGCTCGGCGAGCTGCGGGCCACCGTCGGCGACGGCGCCACGTGGATGGTCGTCTCCGACCACGGCTGGAGCTACGCGCCCGACCTCTACGGCCACTACCACGCGCCGGACGGCATGTTCCTGCTCAGCGGCCCGGCCGCGCGCGCGTCCGAGCGCTCGCCGGGCGAGGGCCCGCACGTGATCGACGTCACCCCGACGATCCTCGCCCTGCTCGGCCTCCCGTCCACCGACGAGATGCCGGGCACCCCGATCACCGCCGCCCTGCGCCCCGAGCTCGCGGCAGGGCTCCCGACCGAACGCCTCGAGTCCTACGGCACCCACCGCCCGAAATGGTCCGCCGAGGACGCCGGCGGCACCGGCGGCACCCGCGAGAGCCAGCTCGACACGCTGCGCGAGCTGGGCTACGTGGACGGCTAGGCGTCGGTTCCGCCCTCGAGCGAGGTGGGATCCGGGGGCAGGTCGGCGGGGCGAGGCCGTTGGTGGCCGTGGCGTAGCGCGAGGACCCAGACAGTGCGCCGGTCGTGGTCGACCGTGAAGAGCAACAAGTGACTGTGGATGACGAGCTGGCGCACGTCGTACCCGACGTAGGCGTCCTCCTCCGCTGTCGGACAGCGCCGCGGCCAGTCTTCGAGGGAGTCCACGGCATCCCAGATGCCTTCGAGCCAGCGTTCCGCCTCCTTGGGCGCCTTGCCGTCTACAGCGATGTACCGCGCGTAGGCGGCAATGGAGGCCCGAGCCGCGTCGGTCAGCTCGACCGCATACCGTGTCATCGGTGACGGGAGTGCTCGGCAGCGAGACTACCGGTCGAGCTTCAGGCCCAGCTCCGCGGCAATTTGCTTCAGCGCCGACTTGGCCGAACGGGTGCGACCCTCTCGGATGTCCTCTCCGCTGCGCTCCAGCTGCATCAGGCTCTCCGCGAGTTCCGCCTTGTCCGCCAGCGCGTCGTAGGCGTCCGGGCTCAAGACCACGGCATCCGTTCTTCCGTTCGTGGTGACGTACAGCGGCCGCCCGGACTCCCGGACCTGGCTCAGGTGCTTCCGGAGATTCTGGCGGTAGTCGGTGAAGCTCGTGATGTCGTTGGTCCGTGCCATGGCCTTCCCTTCGGCTATCTGTACCGAATTATGTACAGATAGTGCCGGAGTTTCGGAGATTCCGCCTCCGATCCGGATGCCGTGAGGGCCGCGAAGTCCCGGAACGAAACGCGGGTTGCGCTGGGCCCGAAGAGCTACTGCACCGGGCGCAGACTCGTGGCGGGCACGACCTCGCGCGCGACGCTCGGGCTCTGCCACTCGAGGCGGGCTGCGGCGACGCCTTGGTTCTCGTAGTACTCGCAGGTCAGCGTGACCTCGCGGCCGGCGACGAGGGGGACGGAGCCCGAGTGCCGGGTCGGGGGCTGGTCGGCCCACTGGTCGATCACGAGCTCTCCGTCGATCCACAGGCGGACGCCGTCGTCGCTTTCCGTCGTGAACTCGTAGGTCTCGGTGAAGTCGGGGCGCAGGCGGGCGGTCCAGCGCGCGGAGAAGGAGTCCGCGGGGATGCCGGCGTCGGGGGACCGGTCGCCCCAGTCGTGGTCGAGCGTGACGTCGACGCCCGTGAGCGTCGGGGCTCCGCGGAGCTCGGGGTTGGCGAAGTACTCGACCTTCAGGCCGCTGGGGTGGAGGCGGTCGGTGGGGACCACCTCGCGCTCCTGGCTGGGGCTGCGCCACTCGAGGCGGACCTCGGCGTCGCCGTCGCGCTCGTAGTACTCGAGCACGATCGGGACGCGAACCCCCGCTTCCAGGTCCAGGCTGCCGACGGCCTCGCTCGCGCTCTGGTCGAACCAGCGGTCGATGACGAGACGGCCGTCGACCCACAGGCGGACGCCGTCGTCGGTCGTCGTCAGGAACTCGTGGGTCTCGCCGAAGCGCGGCTCGAGCCAGCCCTCCCAGCGCGCGCTGAAGGAGTCGGAGTCGAGGGCGGGGTGCGGAGAGCCCGCGCCCCAGTCGAAGTCGATCTTCGGGTCCAGGCCGACGAGGCGGACTCCGTCGAAGGTCGCCTCGTCGAAGTAGCTCGCCGTCAGGCCCGTGCCGGCGTCGGTCACCGACACGAAGGCGTTGCGCTGGTCCACGACGACTCCGCGGGGTCCGAGCACCTCGAGGCGCACGCTGTAGTCACCGGCGGCCGTGTAGCTGTGCCGCGGGTTGCGCTGCGTGCTGGTGGTGCCGTCTCCGAAGTCCCAGAACCACGCGGCGGCTCCGGGCACGTCCGAGGCGTCCGTGAACTGCACCGCGAGCGGCGGGTTGCCCGACGTGACGTCGGCCGTGAAGCCCGCGACGCCCACGTAGCGGATGCGCAGCACGTTGGCGCCGGCGTCGAGCGGGGAGCTGCCCAGGTCGTCGTAGAGATCGGTGAAGTAGAGCCCGTCGGGACCCGCCGCGAGCCCGGCGGCCGTCGCGCGCCCCGAGCCGTTGTAGCGGATCAGGCTGGAGGGTCCCGAGACGAGGTTGCCCTGCGCGTCGATCTCGAACTCGACGATGCGCTTGCCCTGGGTGCTCGTCCCGGCGGCGTAGGTCGGTCCCGACTCGGTCACGTAGGCGTGGCCCTGCTTGTCGGCGGGGAAGCCGCTGCCGCCGAACACGTTGCTCTGCGGGAAGGCGATGTTCACGGGCGCGTGCGGCGTGTTCCACGTGTAGATCGCGTTCGTCAGCATCGACCCCGGCGAACCGTTCCAGCCGTAGCTCGTACCGGCGTCGATGCGCGACAAGCGGTCGTTGTTGCCCGGCCCGTTCTCGACCTGGAAGTGGTCGAGGCCGCGCCACGCGCCGCCGAACGGATTGCGCAGGCCGTAGGCGTAGACGTAGTCGCGCGCGCCGATGCCGTCGCTCGCGTCGTAGAACGGGTTGTCGGGGGGCGCCAGACCGTTCAGCCTGAGGCGCAGTACCTTGCCCCGGAACGAGTCCAGGTCGAGCGCGGTCGACGCGTCGAAGCCGTCGCCCATGTGCACGTACAGGCGTCCGTCCGGCCCGATGGTCATGTTCGAGATGAAGTGCGACTGTCCCTGCATCTCGCCGACCATGTCGAGAATCGTCGTCTGCGAGGACGCCGTCAGGCCTCCGTCGGTGCTGTGGAAGCGCACGATGCGCGGATAGAGCACCGGCATGCCCGGGACGGGCACGTACAGCATCCCGGCGAACAGGTCGCCCGAGATCGGGTCGATGCAGAGGCCCGCCAGACCCAGCTCGCCGGTGCCCGGGAAGTTGCCCGTCGGGTTGAAGTTCAGGAGTCCGCTGGCGTAGTCGGACACGCTGCCGTCGTTGGTCACGACCTTGATCGCGCCGTAGAGCTCGGTGACGTAGAAGCGCGGCTCGGTCGGCGCGCCGTTGTTGGTCGGCGGGAACGCGATGTTGACCGGCAGCTGCAGCCCGGTGGTCACGACCTCGACGCGGTAGCCGGGCTGCTCGACGTCCCACGGCACGGGCGCGCCCGCCGCCAGCGTGGAGAAGTCGGGCACCGTCTGACCCGGCACGCCCCAGTACGTGCTGCCGTTGGCGGAGACCCACAGGAGCGCGACCTCCTGGGCCGCCAGGTTCACGCCCGGCAGCCACAGGACGACGTCGTCGCCGTCGTGGTCGGTGAAGGCGAGCGCGGAGGGCGGCGTGGCGAAGCCGGTCGAGCCGCCGTCGAGAACGACGCGCGTGGGCGCGTGCAGCGCGAGGCCCGGCGGGTTGACGAGCAGGTCCCCGGGCGCGGCGTCCCCGCTCAGGCCGAGCAGCAGGCCGCCGACGTTGTTCTCGACGCGGACCGACGCGGGGGGGGCGGGCGGCGCGGGGGCCGGGAGCTCGAGGTCGACGCCGAGCTCGTCGCGCCAGGTCGGCAGGGGCGTGTCCTCGATGTCGTCGAGCTCGAGCGGCAGGATCTGGGTCTGGGGCGCCGTCTGGAAGAACCGCTCGGACCACGGACTCCAGTTCTGCCCGCTGTCGCGGTGCCGCACGCGCAGGCGATAGGACGTCGCATAGGCGAGCTGCGAGAACCCCGCGTGCGAGCCTCCGAACTGACCGTCCCCGAGGTGCGTGTGGACCTTCTCGACTCCCGTCACCCCCAGGCTGGCCCACACGCGTGCCGGCGGGCTGACGGTCCAGATCTCGAAGTCGCTCGAGACGTGCGCATCGGTCGGATCGGGGTCGTTCATCGGCCCCGTCTCCATGTGGGTGTCGGCCGCGTTGACCACGTGCCCGTCGACGGGCGGCTCCGTGATCGTCGGCGCCCTGGGCGGGACCTGAAAGGCCTGCGGGGTTCCTCGCTGGGCGCTCTGCGGCGGGGCGGTCGGAAGCAGGGCCCAGATCAGGGCGGAGGTGGTCGCGACGGCGAGCGGGAGCATGGAGGTCCTTGGACGGGGGGCTGAGCGAGGGACGTGGAATTCTATTCCCGCCTCCGCTCCACGCGGGCGGTGACGTTCGCTCGGGCCCGCGCGGCGGCCGTCGGCGGGGCCCTGAGGGCGGGCAGGGGCCCTTGGACGCCCGGGGCCTACGCCCGCCGTCGAATTTTCCGGTCGCCCTTGCGGGCGTAACGTGCCGAGTCCCTTCCGGATGGTGGGTCCGGGTCCTGCGATCCGGGCCTTTCCTCCCCTGGAGAGGCCAAGCGCAGGGGTGCCTGCGACCGATAAGTACGCCTGACCTTGGTGTCTCCCTGCCGGGACGCCCGCGGTCCGACGGGTTACCATGGGGCGGGGAGCCGCGTGCCGATGTCTCGGACGCGGGAGGGCCTCGGGGATCCCGGCGTTCCGGGGACCAGGGCCCGTGGGACGAACCGATGCGCATTTACCTCGCCGATCTCGGCCACAACCTGCTGACCGTCAGTTCGGACGTGTACCCGATGGCGATCGCCAACCTGGCGACGTACCTGGGGGCTCACTCACGCCTCGGGAGTCAGGTCGAGACCCGCATCTTC
>CAYGPA010000039.1:0-641 GCA_964351535.1 uncultured Planctomycetaceae bacterium | reverse complement strand
GGATCTGAAGACGGCCCTCGACGAGGCGCCGCCGGACGTGCTGGGCCTCTCGAACTACGCGTGGAACGAGGAGCTCTCCAAGCACTTCGCCGCGTACGCCAAGCGGCTGAACCCGGCCACGCTGGTCTGCATGGGAGGGCCGAACTATCCGCTGGTCGACTCCGTGCGCGAGGAGTTCCTGCGCTCGCTCTCCGGCGTGGACGTGTACCTGAACGGGCCGACCTACGAGGGCGAGCGGGTCTTCCAGGGCCTGGTCGAGCGCTTCGACGAGGTCGGTCGCCGCATCGAGGGCGTCTTCGAGGCCGCCGCGCCGGGCGTGCACTTCGTCCATCCGCGGACGGGGGAGTTCGTGAAGGGCGACGAGGTACCGCGCATCCGCGAGCTGGACGAGATCCCCTCGCCGTACCTCGCCGGACTGCTCGACCCGTACCTCGAGACGGGCTACTTCCCGCTGCTGCAGATCACGCGCGGGTGTCCGTTCACGTGCACCTTCTGCAACTCCGGCGTGCGCTCGAACAGCAAGGTGTTCGCGCACACGACCGAGAACGTGCAGGCGGACCTCGTCTACCTCGCCGAGCGCATCCGTCCCGAGACCACGCTGGCCATGGCCGACGACAACTTCGGGATGTACGAGCAGGACC
>CAYGPA010000038.1:0-18941 GCA_964351535.1 uncultured Planctomycetaceae bacterium | reverse complement strand
CGGCGATCGCGTCGCCGCGGACGAACTTCGAGGCGCCGTCCATCGCGCCGTAGAACTCCGCCTCCGTGGCGATCGACTCGCGGCGCGTGCGCGCCTCCTCCTGGTCGATCAGCCCGCTGTTCAGGTCGGCGTCGATCGCCATCTGCTTGCCGGGCATGGCGTCCAGCACGAAGCGCGCCGCCACCTCGCTGACGCGGCCGGAGCCCTTCGTGATGACGACGAACTGGATGATGATCAGGATCAGGAAGACGATGAAGCCGACCGTCAGATCGTCTCCGGCCACGTAGTTGCCGAAGGCCGTGATGATCGCGCCCGCCTTGCCGCCGGTCAGGATCAAGCGCGTGCTGGCCACGTTCAGGCCCAGACGCAGCAGCGTCGAGATCAGGAGGATGGTCGGGAACGTGGTCAGCTCGAGCGAGCTGCGCGAGTTCATCGTCACGAGCAGGAGCAGCAGCGACCCGGCGATGTTCAGCGCGAGCAGCAGGTCCAGCACGACGGGCGGCACCGGCGTGACCAGGGTCAGCACGAGGCCGAGCATGCCCACGCCGATGATCCAGTCCGCGTAGCGGCGCAGGAGGCCGCCCGCGCGCTCCACCGGATGGGCGCCGCCCGCGGCGCGCATGTCTTGCTTGGGATCGGCCATCGCTCAGCTCAGGCGGTCGCCGCCATGCCCTGGACGCGGTAGACGTAGGCCAGCACGCTGGCGACGGCCTCGTAGAGCTCCATGGGGATCTCGTCGCCGATCTCGACCTGCGCGTACAGCGCGCGCGCGAGCGGCGGATCCTCGAAGAGCGGAACGTCGCTCTCCGTCGCCAGCTCGCGGATGCGGCGCGCGACGTGGTCGACGCCCTTGGCGACGACGCGCGGCGCGGGGGGCGAGTCGTCGCCCGCCGCCGGCCGCTCGTACTTCAGCGCGACGGCGTAGTGCGTGGGGTTGGTGACGACGACCGTGGCCTTCGGGACGGCCTCCATCATTCGCTGCATGGCGAGCTCGCGCTGCACCTTGCGAATGCGCGCCTTCACCCGCGGGTCGCCTTCGGAGTTGCGCGACTCGTCCTTGACCTCCTTCTTGCTCATGCGCAGGTCGCGCTCGTGCTGGAAGCGCTGATACGCGAAGTCGATGACCGCCATGATGAAGATCGCGAGCAGCCCGCCGATCACGCAGCGCAGCACGACGTGGCCCGTACCGGCCATCAGCGGACCGAGCTCGACGCCGGTCAGCGAGGCCGCCTCGTCCGTCTGGCTCCAGGCCATCAGGCTCATCACGCCGAGGATCACGAGGATCTTCCCGAGCGCGAGTGCCGTACGCACCATCCCGCGCATGCCGAAGAGCTTCGACATGCCGGAGATCGGGTTGAGCTTGTTCCAGGACAGCTCGAGCGCCTTGGGCGAGAGCTGCAACCCGACTTGACCGAGGCCGACGACCAGGCCGACGACGATCATGACGACCAGGATCGGGCCGACGGCGGCGGCGGCCGCACCGGCGGCGCCGACGATCAGGGCCGCGGAGGACTCGACGTCGAGTTGCTCCGTGCCGAAGTTCGCCAGCCGGCGGAACGAGCGCACCGTCACCGCCCCCACGGAGTTGCCGATCTTCCCGCCGAAGAGCAGCAGGCCGGCGAGCCCCGCGAACAGCATCAGCGAGGCCATCAGCTCCTTCGACTGAGCCACCTGCCCCTTCTCGCGCGCCTCCTGTCGCTTGCGAGGCGTCGCGCGCTCGGTCTTGTCGTCGTCGTCGTCGAAGAGGCCCACGTCAGCCCTCCATCGCCAGGAGCGCGTCGTCGAGCGCGTCGGCGAAGCTTGCGTAGAGTCCGTGCAGAACGGGGCTCGCGAGCGGCGCGAACACGAACATCGCGGTCAGGCCCAGCCCGATTCGCAGCGTGAAGCTCATCTCGAGGATGTTCAGCTGCGGCACGGCGCGCGCCAGCAGCCCGATTGTCACCGACACGAGCAGCAGGAGGATCAGGATCGGCGCCGCGAACGCGATGCCCGCGGCGACCATGTCGATCACCTGGCGGTGAGCGAGCTCCATCAGCGGCATCGAGATCGGCAGGCTGCCGATGCGCGCGTGCTCGAACGACTTCGACAGCGAGCGCAGCACGAGGTGGTGCCCGTCGACCGCGAGGAGGCCGAGCAGGAAGACCGTCTCGTAGATGCGCGTCACGGTCGGCATGGTCACGCCGGTCACCGGGTCGGACACGGTGGACATCGAGAAGGCCATCTCGTTCCCGACCAGGTCGCCCGCCAGCCGCACGGCCAGAACGGCGGCCTGCAGGGCCATGGCCATCGCGAGGCCGATCAGGATCTCGCGCATCGCCATCACGCCGAAGGCGAACGGCGCGACGGCCTCGGGCAGGGGCTCCCCGCTCACCGTGAACATCAAGAGCGACAGGATCGCGATCAACGCGACCTTCACGCCGGCCATCCCGATCCCCTCTCCCAGGATCGGCGACACGAGGACCAGCGCACTGGTCCTCGCGACGTAGAGGCCGAAGGCCTCGATGGTTCCCAGCGTGAACACGGGGTCAACTCAGCCCGAAGGGGACCAGCTGTCCGAAGACCTGGCGGGTGTAGTCGATCAAGAGCTGCAGCGCCGGCGCGAGCAAGATCAGCGTCACCAGCATCACGGCGCCCATCTTCGGGATGAGGCTCAGCGTCTGCTCCTGGACCGACGTCAGCGCCTGGAACAGGCTGACGACGACACCGACGATCAGGCCGACGATCAGGATCGGGGAAGCGATCAGGATCACGGTGGCGAGCAGGTCGCGGGCCAGCTCGATGATCTGCAGGTCGATGTGGTTCATGTCAGGTCACGAACGAGGTGACGAGGGACTCGCACAGCAGGTGCCAGCCGTCCACGAGGACGAACAGCAACACCTTGAACGGTGTCGAGATCATCACCGGCGGCAGCATGAACATGCCCATCGAGAGCAGCACGCTGGAGATGACCATGTCGATGACGAGGAACGGCAGGAACAGCAGGAAGCCCATCTGGAAGGCCGTCTTGAGCTCGCTCAGGACGAACGCCGGAACGATGACGCGCAGTGGCGGAGCCTCCGGAACGTAGTCCGTCTCGGCCGCGGCGATCTCGCGGAACAGCGCCAGCTCGCTCTCACGCGTGTTCGCGATCAGGAACCCCCGCAGCTCGCCCCACGCGACCTCGGTGGCCTGCTCGACTTCCATGTCGCCCGCGCGGTAGGGCACCCAGGCATCGGCGTGCACGCGCTCGGCCACCGGAGCCATGACGAACGCGGTCAGGAAGAGCGCCAGGCCGATCAGGATCGGATTGGGCGGCAGCTCGTTGATCGACAGGGCGCGGCGCACGAAGGACAGGACGATCACGATGCGCGTGAAGCTCGTGATCGTGATCAGGACGCCGGGCAACAGGGAGAGGGCCGTGAGCAGCACGGCGATCTCGACGGCGGCCGAGAGGCGGCCCTCCTCGCCGGCCTCGTCCGCGTCTCCGCCGCCTCCGAGGTCGACGGTCGGCGCGGAGTCCGCGGCTCCGATGAGCTCCGGCAAGGTGCCGACGGTGTCCTGCGCGGCGCGCGCGGCGGGCGCGAGGCCCGTCACGAGCAGCAGGGTCAGCGCGAGCAGGACCCTCATGCGAGCACCCCCGAGCTCTTCGTCGCGGCGGCGCGAGCGGGCTGCGCGGCAGGGCGAGCCGCCGCGGGTCGCGCCTTCGCCGACGAGCCGGCGCGTCCGACGCCCACCGTTCCCGCGGCACGCTGCAGCGCCGTGGTGAAGATGCGTCGCTGCTCCTCGCTGAGCCCTTCGGACGCGGAGGCGACCGTCTCGAGCTCGGTCAGGAGCCGCACGCCACCCTCTCCGAAGCCGATCAGGAACGAGCGGTCGTTGCAGCGCACGACGCCGAGCCGGTGCTTGTTGCCGAGCGGCAACACGTCGAGGACCTGCATCGAGCGCTGCGACGCGCGCGTGCGCAGCGTCCCCGAGAGGAAGCGCCGCGCCGCCCAGCCCGCCGCGAGCACGAACACGATCAGGCCCGCGCAGACGAACAGGTAGCGGGTCAGGTCGGGGCCCCCGGCGACGATCCGCTCGGCGGGCCCGGAGCTTTCTGCTGCGTAGAGGAGAGCGATCGGCATGGTTGTGCCAGATCGGTCGAAAGCGGGCTTCGCCTGCGCTCGTAGCGGTCTCCGGACCGCACACGGGACGCGTCCTTCCCGATCCTGGGCCAAGAAGCGGTCCGCGGGCGCCTGCCGGCACGCGAGGTGTCGCGAATCGCGACAGACCCGGGTCCGGGAGTGTCGACCGATTCGACACTCAGGTTTCGAACCGTTCCCGCCGACGAAGCCTGCATGCACTCCGGGAGACCCCCGGGGGCGAGCGCCATGACCCGCCGTAGCCGACTCTCGAGCCGCTCCTTGCGGATTCGACCCGCCCCGCCGCTCGCTGGTGGCCGGGACGAAGCGCGTGCATCGCGCCGGGAGCCCGCAACGGAATCCGGGGATCCGAGGGAGATCGCAACCGAACCGCGCCTCGTCGAGGACGAGGAGCCGCGGAACCGGGAACAGGTGCTCGCTCCCGGGGTTCACCCCTTCCGCCCGCGACGCTCCACGCGCCCGAGCTGACGAGGAGCAACCCTCGTCACCCGCCTGCGGGCCGCACTACGACCGGTAGCCGCCGAGCAAGCGGCCCGAGCTCAGCCCGAGACGTCGCAGGACTCGCCCGAAGGCCGCGGCTGCGCGCGGTGCGAGCGGAGGAAGTTGCGGGTGGAGCGGCTCTGGTCCAGGCGGCGCAGCAAGGCCGTGTGCTCGTTCTCGATCACGCTGACGGCGACGGCGTGCAGGCGCAGCGCGCGACGGAGTCCAGGGGCGACGTCGGGGCCGAAGTCGGCGGGGTCCGCGTCGGGGCCGAGCACGGTGCGGCACGCCTCGAACGCTTCGCGGCTCGACTTCCAGGCCTCTTCGAGCGCGTGCGAGTTCGAGTTCGACGAGGACTGGAGCGCATCGAGGAGTGCTCCGAGCGCCGTGTTGAGGTGCTCGACCGCAAGTCCCTCGGCCGTCGGGGCGCTCATGCGCGCTCCATCGCTTCGGGGTTCGCCACGGCCCAGGCCTCGCCGAGAGTGGCGAGGACCTGGCGGGCATTCGTCAGGTGTTCGGCGTCGCGGTCGCGGATCGAGCGCGCGAGCTCCGTCTCGACGTAGAGGTAGAGCTGCTTCAGGTTCTCGGCGATCTCCGGCGCTTCCTCCTCACGCAGGCTGCAGCGCAGCTCGGTGACGATGGCGTCGGCCTTCTGAACCATGAGAACGAACTCGGAGCCCGGATCGTCCGCGTCGGCCGCGAGCGCGCGGTCCAGGAAGCGCACGGCCCCCTGGTACAGCATGCGCACGATCTTGATCGGCGGCGCGTTCTCGACGGCCTCCTCGCGGTAGCGAGCGGTTGCGGAGTCACGGTTCATCCCTGGAGTCCGCCGATCTGCTGGTTCAGGAAGGACTGCTGCGCGTTCAGCTGACCCAGCAGGGTCTCGAGCGCGGTGAAACGACTGACGAGGAACTGCTCGTAGGTCTCGAGCCGCCCCTCTTCCGTCTCGATGCGGTCGTTGATCCTGCTGATGCTGTCGTTCAGCGTCTGCGTGCGAGCGTTGAAGAAGCTCGTGAAGCGGGTGCTGTTCGGACCCGGTTGATCCTTCAGCACGAGGTCCAGCGCGCGCGCCAGGTCGTCCGCGAGGCCGGTGTCCGCCGTCGTGTCGGTGAACTGCAGCGGGTCCCCCGGCAGGGCCCCACCGTTGTCGAACCCGTCCGAGTCGGCGAAGAGGTCGGCGACGGCGTTGACGTCCTCGTCGAGCTTGGCGTCGAGCTTGGCGCTGTCGATCTGCAGCCGGCCGTCGCTCTGGATCTCGATACCGATCAAGTTCAGCGACTCGAACCCGCGGTCGGGGTTCAGCGGGTCGCTGTTCGGCTGCGTGTTGAAGAGCGACGAGCGCAGCGTGCGCTGCACGGTGGCCAGGATGCTGTCGCCGATCAATGCGCCCTGAGCCTCGCCGTCCTCGTTGACCTCGCTCTGCTCGTTGATGAAGCCGACGACGCCGTTGTAGGCGTCCACGAAGCTCTGGATGCCGCTCCGGATCGCGGCCTTGTCGGGTCCGACGTTGATCGTGACCGTCGGCCCGTTCGGGTCGGCGTCCAGCAGCGTCATCGAGACGCCGGTCAGGACGTCGCTGAAGTCGTTCGAGGTCCGCTCGACCAGGATGCCGTCGACGGTCGCGAAGGCGTTGCCGGCCACCGTCAGGTTGTTCGGCCCGCCGAGGGTGGGGTCGATGGTCAGGCCGGGCAGGGTCGAGGTGATGTTCGTGATGCGGTACGGGTCGCCGGTCTCGGCGCCCGCGAGGACCAGCTCGTAGCTCGGGGACGCGGCGGTCCCGGAGTTCACGACCGACGCGGTGACGTTCCCGTCGGTCCCCGCGTTGATCGCGGCAGCGACGTCGTTCAGCGACGAGGTGCCTGCCTGCAGCGGGAACGAGTAGCTCGTTCCGTCGTAGTCGAAGCTGACCGCCTGTCCGTCGACCGTTCCGAGCGCGGCGTCGGGGTCCGCGACGGAGTCGAAGACCCAGCGGTCGGACGTGGCCATGACCTGGCCCTGGAACGTGTGGCTTCCCGAGACGGCGGTCTCGTCGGCGCTGGCGCTCACGTAGCCCGGGATGTTGACGTCGGCGGAGAAGCTCAGGAAGCCGCCGGTCGTCCCAATGGACTCCGCGGCGCTCTGCAGGCTGCTGACCAGGCCCCGGAAGGTCCCGATCAGGTTGATCTTGTTCTGTTCCGCGGCGCGGCGGTCCTCCATGAAGCCGATCGGGATGCGCTCGGCCTGGAGCAGGGCATCGATGATCGCGCCGGAGTCCAGCCCGCTGGCCAGTCCGCTGAAGCTGATTCCACCGGTCATAGGTTGGTCCTCGTGAGACTCAGTTATCGGTTGCGGCCGGTCCCCGCGTTAGTCGCGAGCGAGCCTCGTCCGGTGAAACTTTTTCCGCCCGGGTCGCCTTAAATGAAGGAGGGGCGGGAGACCTTCCGGTCGCCCGCCCCTCCTGGGTGCCCGGCCCTGCGCTAGAGGAGGCTCAGCGCCAGCTGCGGCTGCACGTTCGCCTGACCGAGGATGGACACCGCGGCCTGCTGCAGAATCGTGTTCCGCGTCAGGTCGGCCGTCTCCTGGGCCACGTCGACGTCGCGGATCCGGCTCTCGGCGGCGGAGAGGTTCTCGCGCGCGACGGAGATGGACGAGATCGTCGAGTTCAGGCGGTTCTGGGTCGCGCCCAGCGAGCCGCGGCTGGTCGAGACCGTGTCGATCGCGGAGTCGAGCAGCGCCAGCGCGGTGCTGGCGTTGGCGGCCGTCGTCACGTCGAAGCTGGCTCCGTTCAGGCCCAGCGACGTCGCGTCGGTGTTGGACAGACCGATCGTGATCGTCTCGTTCGCGTTCGCGCCGACCTGGATCGAGGCCTGCGTGGTCGAGCCGTCGAGGATGTTGACGCCGTTGAACTGCGACTGCGCCGAAACGCGGTCGATCTCGCTCAGCAGGGCCTGAAACTCGACGTCGAGCGTCGCGCGGTCCGTGGAGTTGAGGGTGCCGTTGGCGCCCTGGATGGCGAGCTCGCGCATCCGCGTCAGGTTGGAGCCGACCTCGTTGAGGGCGCCCTCAGCCGTCTGCACGAGGCTGACGCCGTCCTGCGCGTTGCGGCTCGCCTGACCGAGCGAGCGGATCTGCGAGCGCATGCGCTCGGAGATGCCGAGGCCGGCGGCGTCGTCGGAGGCCGTCGCGATGCGAAGACCCGAAGACAGGCGGGAGAAGTTGCCCTGAAGACGTCCGGTGGACGTTGCCAGGTTGCGCTGCGCCGTGAGCGAAGCGACGTTCGTGTTGACTCTGAGTCCCATGATTCCGTTCCTTGGGCTGGGGTTTTTCTATGCGCATGGGGATCCGGCGGGGCGTGGACAGCTGCGCCCGTCGCACCCCTCCCGTTGGTGTCGTGGGAGGGACGTGACTCGGAGCGCCGCAGGCCGAGAGACCGATTGGGTCACCCGATCCACGGTGGACACACCGGACGCAGCCGAGTCGCCGAGAGTTCGGCGAGCCTGCGCGCCAGCGGACCGCCCTTGGACGGATAGAACCGCATGCGCCTTCGGTTGGAGATGTCCTCTTGCGCCGAGCGCCAACAGGGCGGCACGACTTCGGAGGAGCGAAAAGAACATCCCTCTCGGCCTGGAGACTGAATCCGGGGACTTGAGGGAAGACTGATGTCAGGCCACGTATCGGAACCGCGTTTCTCGGAAATGAACGGCACTCGCTCGGAACTGCGATTCGCGCGCAACTCGTGGCCTAATAACTTGTGAACAGAGGACTTGCGGCGATGCGGATCGACCGCTCGAGCTCCCCGAAAGGCCGTCGGGCACCCCCTGGAACGAAGGCGGGGAGGCCGTCCGAAGACGACCTCCCCTCAGCGACCAACACCTGAAGGCTTGTGGACGGAGTTCTAGCCGAGCAGCGACAGGGCGAGCTGCGGCTGGACGTTGGCCTGGGCGAGCACGGAGACCGCCGCCTGCTGCAGGATGGTGTTCCGCGTCAGCTCGGCAGTCTCTTCCGCCACGTCGACGTCGCGGATGCGGCTCTCGGCCGCGGAAAGGTTTTCCCGCACGTTCGCGATCGACGAGACCGCGCTCTGCATGCGGTTTTGCTGAGAACCGAGGGCTCCGCGCGCCGTGGTGATCGAGTCCACGGCCGCGTCGAGGACCCCCAGCGCGTTGCTCGCGTTCTGGGCCGTGGTCACGTCCAGGGTCGCGATGTTGAGGAACGTCGTGGTCGTGTCCGGCAGCGTCGCCGCGATCGTCTCGCCCGAGTTGATCCCGACCTGGATGTCCAGGCTGGTCGTCGAGCCGTCGAAGAGGTTGACCCCGTTGAACGTGGTCGTGCTCGCGATGCGGTCGACCTCCTGGATCAGCTGACCGATCTCGGTCTGGATCGTGTTGCGGTCGATCGAGTTGAGCGTGCCGTTGGCGGCCTGGATCGAGAGCTCGCGCATCCGGGACAGGATGTTGTTCACTTCGCCCAGCGCGCCCTCGGCGGTCTGGACGAGGGAGATGCCGTCCTGCGCGTTGCGCAGCGCCGCGCTCTGAGAGCGGATCTGGGACCGCATGCGCTCGGAGATGCCGAGGCCCGCGGCATCGTCGGAGGCCATCGCGATGCGGAGGCCCGAGGACAGGCGGCGGTAGCTGCCGTCCAGTCGCGTGGTGACCTCGGCGAGGTTGCGCTGGGCCGTGATGGAAGCAAGGTTGGTGTTGACTCGAAGTCCCATGGGGGCACTCCTGCGGAGGGGTTGGTGCTGGGGGTTGGTGCTGGGGCAGGGACCGGAGCCGCCTGCCGTATGCCCGGTTCTCGGTGGGACCTCGAGCCACTGCAGGTCTTCGCGAACTTTTCTCGCTGGCAGGCCGCGGACCCCCCCTGGAGGCCCAGGAACGGGTCCTCCGGGCTCCCGCGGGGCACAAAAGGCGCGAGCCCGCGGCGCATCCTCTCGATGGAGGGGGGGTGGCCTCGGTGCGCGCTCGGCCGTTTCGCGCCCGGCCGTCTCGCGCGCACTGGGGTGGCCCGCCCCCGCAGATCCCATGGCCCCGCAGCAGTCCGTTAAAGGAAGAGCCGCCCGTGTCGTCGTCGCGGACCGCTGCCCGCGGGCCCGCGCGGAGCTCGCGAGCTGGCTTCGCGACGAGGGCCACGCGGTCCACGAGGCGGAGGATGGCGCGGCGGTCCTCGAACTCGCCCGGACGGAGCACCTGGACGCCGCGATCCTCGCGGTCGACCTGCCCGACCGCTCGGGCCTCGACGTGCTCGCGCACCTCGCTCAGCTCGACCCCGCGCCCGCCGTGCTGCTCGTCGCGGACCGGACGGACGTGCAGACCGCCGTCTCCGCGCTGCGTCGCGGCGCGGCGGACATCCTGGAGCGGCCGCTGTGCGAGGAGCACCTGCGCGAGATCCTCGGCCGCAGCGTGCCCGCGCGTGCCGTGCGCCGGGAGCGCGACACCCTGCGCGACGAGGTCCTGCGCCTGCGCGCGGGTCCGATCGTCGGTCGCTCCCCGGCGATCCGGCTCCTCCTCGAGCACGTCGAGCGCGTGGCGGCGACGCCGCGCACGACCGCGCTGGTGCTGGGCGAGCCCGGCGTCGGCAAGGAGCTCGTCGCCCGCGCGATCCACGAGCGCTCGGCGCGCTGCGACGGCCCGTTCGTCGCCGTGAACTGCGCCGCGCTCTCCGAGTCGGTACTGGAAGCCGAGCTCTTCGGCCACGAACCCGGCGCCCTCCCGGACGGCTCGCCCCGGGGCCGCGACGGTCTGGTCGCGGCCGCGGAGGGCGGCACGCTGTTCCTGGACGAGATCGGCGAGCTCCCTCCGGCGCTGCAGGCCAAGCTGCTGGGCGCGCTGCAGGGGCGCACGTTTCGCCGCGTCGGAGGCAGCCGCGACCGGGCGATGGACGCCCGCGTGGTGGCCTCGACGCACCGCGACCTCGCCGCCCGGGTCGACGCCGGAGCCTTCCGGTCCGACCTGTACTACCGCCTGAACGTGCTGACGCTCCATGTCCCCCCGCTGCGCGAGCGGCCGGAGGACGTCGTCCCGCTGGCGGAGCACTTCCTCCGCGGGTTCGCCGTGGAGTTCGGCAAGGAGCTGCCGGGATTCGCCGCCGACGCGCTCGAGCGCCTGACCTCCCACGCCTGGCCCGGAAACGTCCGCGAGCTGCGCAACGCGGTCGAGCGCGCGGCCTTGCTCGGAACCGCCGGCCAGCCGCTCGAGGCCGACCACCTGGCTCCGGAGGCGCGCGCGCCGCGGATCGAACCGGTGCCCGGCCCGGCGCCGCTCGAGGTCGAGGACCTCTCCCTGCGCTCGGTCGAACGCGCCCTGATCCGCCGCGTGCTGGCCGAGACCGACGGCAACCGCAGCCGCGCCGCCCGCATCCTGGGCGTCAACCGCACGACGCTCTACAACAAGCTGCGCGTCCTCGAGAAGCGCTGACCTTCGCCGGCCCTCGGCTACGCGGCCGCCGGATCGAGGCAGGCGAACTTTTCGCGTGCGGCCGCGATCGAGCGGGCGATGCCGGCGTGGAAGGCGCTCAGCGGAAAGCGGCGCGCCGCGGTCTCGCGGGCGGCGCGGCCCATCTCCAGCGCGCGCTCGCGATCGTCCAGCAAGAGCTGCGCGAAACCCCGCAGCTCCTCGGGGTCGTTCGACAGGAAGCCGGACTTGCCGTGCTCGACCGGTGACGTCGGGTGGAGGTTTCCCAGCACGGGCAGGCCGGCCGCCATGGCCTCGAAGAGACCCATGTTGAAGCCGTCCTCGTAGCGCGGATCCGCGGTGTGCACGCAGAAGCGGTGGCGCGCGAGGCGCCGCTTCAGGTCGTCCCAGTCGCGCGCCGGCTCCACGCCCGGCAGGTCCGGGTTGTGGCCGACGAGGGTCACCGGGACGTCCGCGAAGGCCCGCTCGTGGAGGTCGGCCAGCAGCACGGCCCGTCGGCGGTTGAAGTGGTTGCACACGCGAACGCCCGCCGCCAGCGAGCCGTCGGTGGTCCGGTAGGTCGCGACGTCGACGCCGTTCGTGACCACCTCCGAGCCGAGGCCCCACGAGGCCGCCTTGAGCGGGGAGACGGCCACGGAGTGCGCGCGCACGAGCGCCAGGTAGCAGGACAGCACGGCGCGCGCCTGCTCCGGCGTGATCGCGGCGCCCTCGGCGTCCAGGCGGCTCTCGGCGGTCGAGTGCAGCACGAGCAGCTTCGGAGCGTCGAACTGCCGCGCGTCGAGCAGGTCGGTGATGTTGTGGGCCACCACGCACGCGTAGCCGGAGCCCGCGGTGCGGGCCTCGTCCAGCCCGATCAACCGCGCGTTGCTCGGGACGGGCCGCATGCGCTCGTCCCAGCCCGTGGTGTGCCGGCCGGGCAGTCCCACGATCACGTCCAGGTCGAAGCCGGAGCCCTCCAGCTGGTGGACCCAGGCCTCGTGACAGTCGAAGACGAGCAGGCGCGGAGTGGAGCGGGTGTCGGACATCGCGGCGACCTGTCGTGATTCTCGACACCGCCGGGCGCGCGGCGGAGTGGAAACGAGCGCGCGGCCGGGAAAGTCCTGCCCGTGGGAAGTGGAAACAAATGCCCGAGCGCGCGAGCCGTCGCTCAAGCAGTTCGCAATGCCGGCCGACAAGCCTGCCTGGCATCGACCTTGCGCCGCGGGGTGGGTGCCCGATCCAGGAACGAGCTGTCCCAACATGTCGACCGTACCGCACGACACTCCCACCACCCCCGCTCCCGTCGAGTCCCTCGCTCGCGAGCTGAACGTGACCCTCGCCGCGCTGCGCGCCTCCCTCGAGACCTGTCGGGACGAGGCGAGCGAGCCGCGCGCGCACACGCTCGAAGGAGCGCTCGATCAGCTGGGGAGGCTGAGCCACGACATCCACGCCTTGATCGATGCGGCGCGCCCCCTGACCCTGGCGCCGCTGCGCTGCAGCGTTCGCGAGCTCGTGGGAGAGGCCGTGCGCAGCCTCGAACCGTCGCTCTGCGCGCGCATCCGCACGGGAGACGTCGTCGACGCGAGCCTGTGCGTCGACGGCCCGGTCGTCACGCGCGCGCTCGCGTACCTGCTGGAGTGCGCCGCGGGCGAGACCTCGGGCCCCATCGATCTCGTCACCCGCTGGGATCAACATGAAGTGCACCTCGAGGTTTCCGCACCGATCGAACGCCGCCGCGCGCGCGCGAGCGACGAGCTGCACCTCGCGGCCCTGGCCCTCGGCCTCGCGCGGCGGGACGTCCAGCGCTCCGGCGGCCGCCTGATCGTCTCCGAGCGACCCGACGACGCGCTGCAGGCGACGGTCGTCTTCCCGGCGAACCAGACAGAGGTGCCGGCATGAAGGGCGAACTGGACATCCTGGTCGTCGAGGACGAGCCGGCCATCGCCGCCAGCATCGCGCGCGCGCTGGCCCTGCGCGGCCACTCGGTGGCCACGGCAGCGACGGTCCGGGACGCGCTCGAGCACCCCGAGCCGGACGTGCTGGTCACCGACCTCTCGTTCGACGAGGGCGCGTCGGGCTTCGAGCTCCTCGAGACCCTGGCCCGGCGCGACATGCACCCGCACGTCGTCGTGGTCTCCGGCGCCCCCACGCTGAGCGACTGCCGCCGCGCGATGCAGTGGGGCGCGCGGGACTTCCTGCCCAAGCCCTTCCACCTGCAGGAGCTGGTGTCCGCCGTCGAGCGCCCGTTGACCGCCATCGAGCGCTTCAGCGGACGCTTCCAGCGCCGCTATGCCTCCGACGTCGAGGGCGTCGAGACCGCCGTCCGTCAACTGCTCGCGTTCGCGCTGGAGCGCGGAGTCGGACCGTCCGTGCGCGGACGCCTCGGCAGCGCTTGCGCGGAGGTGCTCGAGAACGTCGGCCTGCACGCCTACCTGGGCGAGCCGGGCGAGGTCGAGGTCACGGCCCAGCTGCGCCTCGGCGAGCTGGTCGTCGCGCTGCGCGACCACGGCGTCGGACTCGACCCGCTCGCCACGACGGTCGGACGGATGCAGGACGCCCCGGGCAGCGGCCTCTCGCGCGCGGCCTGCCTGAGCGAGGACCTGCGCATCGAGTCCCAGCCGGGCGCGGGAACGCGCGTGCGGCTCGTCTTCCACACCCACCCGAGCACCTTCGAGGAGGAGATGCCGCGCGACCTGTCGGAGCTCGACTACCTCGAGCCCGGCGCGTCCCGCCGGCTGGTCGAGGCCATCGAGGGCGACACCGAGGAGCTGCTCAACCTGCCTCCGGCGCTGGCGGTCAGCGTCGGCCGTCTGCTGGCGGGGATTCCCCGGGAACACAACGCGCGCTCGGCGCTCTGGGGCTGAACCATGGCACTGGACGACTTCGAAGACGCTGCGGACGATCCGCTCGAGGGGCTCGACGGTCTGCTCGACGCCGACCTGGATCCCGACGCGGAGGCGAGTGCCACTGCCGCCGAGCACGACGATCCGCTCGGGTTCGACGAGCTGGAGGACGCCGACGGCCTGGACGCCTCGGCCGAGAGCGACCTGCTGGCCCTGGCCGCCGACCTGCCGGAGTTCGACGAGGACGACGACCTCTTCGACTTCGACGAGATCGTGCGCGCGAGCCTCGAGGATTCCGGCTTCCACGCGGGCATCGACGACCTGCTCGACGAGGAGGACGCCCTCGCCGAGGACGCGCCGACCCAGGCCTCCGAGGTCGCGGAGCCCGTCGCCAGCTCCGGCGGGGAGGTGGCGACCGAGGACCTGCTGGCCGCGCCCGCCACCGGTTCGAGCGGTCGCTACGTCTGGCAGGAGGGCCGGGGCGCGGCGCGCGTCTCACCGACGGCCGTGCTGCTCGCGCTCGTCGCCATCTGCAACCTGGCGCTCGTCGGCGTCGCGTGGCGCTCGCTCGGAACCGTCGAGACCGCCGTCAGCGAGGTCGGAATGCGCCTCGGGGAGCAGGTGCTCGCCCAGGCCTCCGCGCAGCGAGCGGCCCCGATCGAGTCCGCGGCCGGACCGGCCGCCGACACGTGGCGCCCGATCGAGGTGGACGAGAAGCCGGAGGGCTTCCAGGCCCTCGAGCTGGCCCGCGACGACATCGCGCAGGGCGCCTTCGCCCGCGCGCGGCGTCGCCTGTACTCGCTGCTCTGCGTCCTCGACCGCGTCGAGCCGTCGAGGCGTACCGACGTCGAGGCTCGCGCGCGGCTGCTCGTGGCCGACTGCTGGCGAGCGGAGGCCGAGCGCCTCGGGGAGAACGCGCGATGAAGCTCGTCGCCGCCCTGCTGGTCGCCACGCTCGTCGCGCAGGAGCCGCGCGACCCGAGCCTGAACCTGCTTTACACGGTCCAGGTTCAGGAAGTGAACGGCGAACCGCACGCGACCGTGCTGGCCGGACGCGTCCCGCTGTGGCGCCTGGTCGGGCAGCTCGCCGACCAGCTCGGCTGGACCCTCGAGGGCCTCGCAGAGGAACAGGCGACGATCGCCGTCTCCGCGCACCTCGAGAACCGGCCGGTCGCCGACGTTTTCGAGTTCCTGCTCGGAAGCGTCGGTCTCCAGGTCGAGCTGCGCAACGAGACGGTGTTCGTGCGACGCGTGGACCCGCTCGAGACCGCACCGCAGGTCGTCCAGCAGGTCGCGCTCGGCGCCTACCTGCGCACGCTGCGCAACTTTCCCGAACACGCGGTCGTGCCGAGCGTTCTCTACGGACAGGCCGCGACCGAGGGGCTGCGCGGCAACGTCGACAACGCGCGCGCGCTCTACCTCGAACTCGTGGAGCGGTTCCCGTCGGCCGAACAGGTGCCGCAGGCGCTGCTGCGCACTTCGCGCCTGCTCGTGTCCGCCGGGCAGTGGCAGCAGGCCGAGGCGATCCTCGGCCGCCTGCTGAAGAACCAGGTCACCGAGGACGAGGATCGCGAAGCCCGCCTGACCATCGCGCGCTGCACGCTGGAGCAGGGCCACGCACAGCGCGCGCTCTACGCCCTCGAAGCCGTCGACCAGATGCACCCGCCGCAGACGCGCGCGGAGGTCCAGGAGCGCCTCTACCTGAAGGCGCGGGCGCTGAACGGGGTGGAGCGTCACGAGGATGCACTGAGGTTCCTCGACGAGGCCGACGCGTACGGACTCGACCCGGTCTCGCAGCGCTGGTCCCTGATGGCCCGCGGTGCGGCGCTCGAGGCGCTCCGCGCTCCGGCCGACGCCGCGCGCGCCTTCCTCGCCCTCGCGCAGGTCTCCGCCGGCGACGAACAGGCCGCCGCGCTCGAGGCCGCCGCGCGCCTCTCGCTGGAGGCGGACGACGCGCTGGGAGCCCTGTTCGTCTCCAAGCACGCCACGCGGCTCGGCGCGCCCGACTCCGTCGAGCCCTACGCCCGCCGCGCGCGGCTCGCGATCGGCCTGGACCAGCGCGCCGAGACCGGCGTCACCTGGCAGCAGCGCCTGGCGCGCGCCGAGCGCCTGTTCGACGGCGGCATGAACACCGAGGCGCTCGACGTGCTCGACGACCTCTCCGTCCTGCGCGATCAGATGCCCGAGGAGGAAGCCGTGCGGTTCGCGCTCGTCTGGGCTCAGGCCCTCGAACGCGAGGAGAGTCTCGACGTGGCCCTGTCGGCGCTGCGCGAGGCGCTGCCCGGTATCGAGAGCGAGGAGCACCGCCGCCGGATCTACCTGCTGGGCGCCCGGCTCCTCGAGGAGCGCGGGCGGTTCGAAGAAGCCGTCGAGGCCTACCGAGGACGACTGTGATGATGAAAGCCACGTACGCCATCGCGGCGCTGGGCGCGAGCGCCCTGGCCGTGCCGACGTTCGCCCCGCAGAGCGGCGAGGAGACGCTGCAGATGGCGCTGCAGCGTACGGCCCACGCCCTGGAGCAACTCGCGGACATGGAGCAGCGCTTCGCGCTGGCCCCCACCGCGACGCTGCCCGAGGTCGTCTCCGCGACCGAGCCCCCGCTGCCCGCCGGGCCCGAGCGCGACGAGAAGCTGAACACGCTGCGCACGGACCTCGCGAAGCTGCAGACCGACCTGGACCTCGCCGAGAGCCGCCTTCCGAACCCGCCGCCGGGCAGGCACGCCGAGAAGTACGCGGAGAGTCGCCCGACGCAGAACGGCGTGGCGACGACGGGCCTCGACACGGAGACGCTGTCGCGGCTCATGGACGTGCGCCCGACCGTGAAGCGCGAACCCGCGTCGACGAAGACCAGCGCGCGCCCGTCGCTGGAGCCGGAGGGCTTCTCCGCCGACGTCGTCGGCGAGGGCCGCGCGCTCGTTCGGGCCGGACGCTACGAGGAGGCGCTGGAGCGGCTGGGCCAGGCCGAGTCGGACGAGCTCGTCGCGACGTACTGGACCGGACGTGCGCTCGAGAAGCTCGGCCGGCACGACGAGGCGATCGCGGCCTACGAGCAGGTGATCCTGATGGATCCCGAGGCCTTCGAGGGCAAGCGCGCGAAGGAGGACATCGAGTTCCTCGAGTGGAAGCGCTCGTTCGAGAAGAAGTCCAAGGCGGCGCAGAAGAAGTCCCCGCCCGCCGAGCAGCCGTCCACGACCTCCGGAGGGAGCCGGTGAGGGCCTCCCCGACGAAGCTCGCGACCGCGCCGGTCGACGTGCACCAGCTCGAGAGCGCGATGCGCACGCTCGACGCGGTGTCGGCCGACCTGGTGAAGAGCTACGACGAGCTCGCCCGCCGGGCGGAGCGCGTGGAGAACGACCTGCAGCGCACCAACGCCGCGCTGGCGGAGAAGGTCGCGGAGGTCGACTCCGTGTCGCGCCACCTCGAGGCCATCCTCGAGGCGCTGCCCACCGGCGTCGTGGTCCGCGACGTCAAGGGCCGCGTCGTGCGCGTGAACTCCGCCGGGCAGAGCATCCTCGGCGAGGAGCAGAGCGCGCTGCTCGGCCGCAAGGAGCACCCGGGCCTCCGCGGCGCCGACGCCGACGGAGCCGCGCGCGACGTCGAGCTCGCCGACGGTGCGCGCCGCGTGCTCGCCGCGCGCCACGCGTGGATCCACGACGAGGCCGGGCGGCGCGCGGGCTCCGTCGAGATCCTCGACGACCGCACCGAGATCACCGAGCTGACCGAGCGCGTCCACGACCTCGACAAGCTCGCCGCCCTGGGCAACATGGCCGCCGGGATCGCGCACGAGATCCGCAACCCGCTGAACGCGGTCAGCGGCTCCGCGGCGCTGATGCTGCGCGAGCTCGAGGACACCGACCCCTCGCGCCGGCGCGTCCAGCGCATCTTCGACGGCGCCCAGGAGGCGAACGAGATCCTGACCAGCATGCTGGGTCTGGCGCGCCCCGAAGCCCTCACGCTCGAGGTCGTCGACGGCGCCGCGCTGGTCGAAGCGGCCGTCACGGCCGCGTGGCCGGCCGAGCTCGGCGCGCGCCGCCGCGCCGCGTGGACCATCACGCACACGTGCACGGCACCGAGCTTCGCGGCCGACCGCATCAAGCTCCGCCAGGCGCTGCGCAACCTCGTCGCGAACGCCATCGACGCGCAGCGGGAGGGCGGCCGGATCCACGTCCAGCTCGAGCGCGAGGACGACGAGATCGTCGTACGCGTCGAGGACGGCGGACCGGGAGTCGCTCCCGAGACGCGCCGGCGCGTGTTCGAACCGTTCTTCACGTCGCGCGCCGACGGCACCGGCCTCGGCCTCGCGCTCGTGCACACCATTGCCCGCCTTCACGGCGGCCGCGTCGAGCTGGCCGCCGCACCGTCTCCCCTGGGGGGGGCGTGTTTCTCGATCCGCTTCCCGTTCCAGACTCTCGCTGGAGCCCTCCCCACTCCCTGAACCCATCGTCCCATGCCGATCCAACACATTCTCGTCATCGACGACGACGCTCTCTCCCGCGAGTTCCTCGTGGACGCCGTCCAGTCCCTCGGTTTCCGCGCGCTCGAGGCGAGCGACGGGAAGCAGGGCCTCGACCGCGCCCGCAACGACCACCCCGACCTGGTGCTCACCGACCTGCGCATGCCCGGCATGGACGGCATCGAGCTCGTCGACGCGCTGGCCGAACACTGCCCCGGCCTGCCGGTCGTGGTCGTGACGGCCCACGGATCGGTCGAGTCCGCGGTCAAGGCCATGCACGCCGGAGCGGAGGACTTCCTGCTGAAACCCTGCTCGCCGGACGCGATCGACATGGTCCTGCGGCGCGTGGCGCACCGCGTGCGGCTCGAGCGCGAGAACCGCTACCTGCGCGACGAGCTGGGCAACCCGGGCGGTTCGCTGATCGCCGAGAGCTCCGCCATGCGCGAGACGCTCCAGGCCGCCGAGCGCATCGCGCGCTCCAAGGGCACGGTGCTGATCACCGGCGAGAGCGGCACGGGCAAGGAGCGCGTGGCCCAGTTCATCCACGAGCAGAGCCCGCGCTCGGAGGGCCCGTTCATCCGCGTGAACTGCGCGGCGCTGTCCGAGAACCTGCTGGAGAGCGAGCTCTTCGGTCACGAGCGCGGGGCCTTCACCGGCGCGCACAAGGCCCGCGAAGG
>CAYGPA010000037.1:15311-19204 GCA_964351535.1 uncultured Planctomycetaceae bacterium | reverse complement strand
CGCGCTGGCGTGGATCGGCTGGGGCTGGCTCGCCGGACTCGGCGCGGAGGCGCTCTCGACGCGCCCGCGCCGCGCGCTGACAGCCGCGCTCGGATCCGCGCTGCTCCTCGCCGCCGCGGGAGGCGTCCTGCGCGCGTCGATCGATCCCGCGACGTTCCCCGCGGAGCTCTGCGCGACGCTCGCGGACCGCCACGGCGTCGACGCCGAGGAGGTCGCGCGCTGGGTGCAGCCGGAGGCGGCCGCGGCCACCGCGCGGCGCGTGCGCGCCGGCGCGCTGCACCTCCTGGGTTTCGCGCTGGCGATCGCCGCCGCCGCGCTCGCCGCGGCCGCGCTGCACGCCCGCGGTCGCGCGCGCTGGGCCTGGACGGCTCCCGCGCTCGTCCTCGCGGCCCAGGGCTTCCTGTACGCCGGTCCGCACCTCGCGCCGCGCAGGGTCGGCGCCCTCGCGCCGTTCCCCGCGCGCACTCCGCGGGGCCGCCGGTGAAGCCGTGCGCGACGCCGCCGGCAGCGGACGGCTGGTGCGCCTCGACGAGTCTCCAAGCGGCGTCGCCGACGTCGAGCAGCTCGCGCGGCCGAACCTCCCCCACGCCTACGGGATCGCGGACCTGACGCCGTACGTCGTGTTCCCGCCGCGCTACGCGGTCGAGCTGCTCACGGCCCTCGATCCGCGCGCGCGCTGGCGCTCGGGCGCCTCGCGGCTGCCGGCGGCGTCGCTGCTGGACCATCCGGTGCTGGACCTCCTGCGCGTGACCGCCGTGCTGTCGCGCGGGCCGCTGGATCACCCGCGGCTCGAGCCCGTGCTCGAGCGCGACGGATTCCACGTGTACCGCCGCTCCGGCGCGTGGCCGCCCGCGCGCGTCGTGCCCGTGGGACTGCCGATGGCGAGCGACGAGCTGACCCTGGGACAGCTGAGAACGCGCGCCGTGCCCGCGAGCGCCGCCACGCTGGTCGCGCCGGCGTTCCCGGTGGCGAACAGCCCGTCCGGGGTGCCGGCGGACGACTTCCGCCCCGGAGCCCTCGCGGTCGAGCGGCCGAGCCCGCGGCGGCTGGACGTCCGGCTCACCGACTCCTCCGGCGGCTGGCTCGTCGTCCACGAGGGCTGGGCCCCCGGCTGGCGCGCCACGGTGAACGGCGAGGACGTCCGGGTCGCGCGCGTGGACCACGCCTTCCGCGGCGTCCCCGTGCCCCCCGGCGACTCGGTCGTGCGCATGGTCTACGAGCCGGCGTCCCTGCGCCTGGGCCTCGGGCTGACGCTCCTGGCGCTGCTCGCCGCGTTCGCGCTCGACGCCCGCGCGCAGCGCTCCGGCGCGGCGGAGCGCTAGGATGGCCCCATGCGCCTGCAGGTTCTCTCCAGTGGTAGCCGCGGCAACTGCGCGCTCGTGCGCGCCGGCGAGTGCACGCTGCTCGTGGACGCGGGCCTCGGGCCGATGGCGCTGCGCGAGCGGCTGAAGGCCGCCGGACTCGCGCCCTACGCGGTCGACCACGTGCTGGTGACGCACGCACACCTCGACCACTCGCGCAGCGGCGGCGTGATCGCGAAGCGCGAGCGCGCCGAGCTGCACGCCCCCGAGTACATCCTGACCCACCGCGCGCTGTGCCGCGCGCCGCGGGCCTCCGCGGTGCGCATCGGTCGACCGTTCGAGGTGACGGGCGCGCGCGGGGACGACCGCGTCGCCGTGGTCGCGACGAAGCTCCCCCACGACGCGGAGCCGACGGTCGCCTACCGGATCGAGCACCGCGGGCGCGTCGCGGTGATCCTGACCGACATGGGTCGGCCGCAGCGCGAGCCGGCGCAGGTGCTGCGCGGGGCGCACGTGCTGGTCCTCGAGTTCAACCACGACGAGGGTCTGGTCGAGAGCGGTCCGTACACCGAGTCGCTCAAGCGCCGCATCCTCGGCGACCGCGGGCACCTCTCGAACTCCCAGGCGGCGGAGATGCTCCGGCTGCTGGCCGGGCCGGAGCTGCACACGCTCGTCCTCGCGCACCTTTCCCTGACCAACAACCGGCCGCTGCTCGCGATCGAGGCGGCGCGCGCCGAGCTCGCCGCGCTCGGGCGCGACGACGTGCGCGTGGTCGTGGCGAGTCAGGACGAGGTCGGCGAGAGCCTGGAGGTCTGAGCCGGGCCGGCGCCGGGCGCTCAGTCGACCAGCGGCTCGGAGCGCAGGGGTGGCCGGCCGGCGACGGCCTCGAAGGCGGTGCCGCAGCCGTCGGGCTCCTCGGCCCCGTCGCAGGCCGCCAGGGCGCGGTAGGCCTCGAGGACGTCGGGAGCGCAGACCCGGCCGTCGCGACAGACCCACGACTGGACCAGGGCGCCGAGCTGCGTCACCGCGCCGCGATGCTCGCAGAACTCGACGCGCGGCTCGATCTGCCCCAGGGTTCCGAGCAGGACGACCGAGGCGATCTCCTGCAGGCTGAGGTAGTGCGCGACGATCGGCTGTTCGGCGAGGACCTCGCGCATCTCGCGCTGGAAGCGGGGAGCGTTGTCCGCGAGGAACTGCTGGCGCAGGGCCAGCATCTCCTGGACCTGGTCCAGGCTGCTGGGGACGCCCGCCTTGGTCGACACCGCGGCGTACAGAACCGGTCCGGAACTCGACGGCGAATCCGTCCAGAGTCGGCCCAGGATGAGGCCCACCACGAGTCCCACGAAGAGGACTCCGAACTGTCCCATGGAGGCGCTGCGCATGCTCATTCCCCGTTCATAGCCCGGCATTCCCCGGCCCTTCCCCCGGTTCTTCCCCGGGGGCGCCTGCGTCCCCTCGCGATGTCGTCCCTCAGGTACATAAAACGGATGCCGCGCGCCTTGCGGGACGGATTGCTGCCAAAAATCGTGTCCGCGACCCCGCCCGCTTCCCGATCAGGGCACGGAGGCGCGAGCGCGATCCGGGTACGCGGCCGCGCCGGCGCGCGAGAACGGTACGCTTGGGGCCCCCACGCACGGTCCGCTGTTGAATCCCCTTCGAACGATCCAGGAACTCGGGCGCCGCGCGGCGCGCCGCGTCGCCGGTCTGCTGCCGCGCAACCCGCTGCGCCGCTGGGCGCTGCTCGCCGGAGCGGCCCTCGGGCTCCTGCTCCTCGGCGGCGGGGCGCTGATGCTGTTCGGCTTCGGGCTGCGCGTCCACGTGGACCTCGGCCTCGCGCTGCTCGCGGTGCCGGCGGCGATCCTGGCGGTGGCGGTCGTCAAGCTGGTGGACCACCGCCTGCGGCCGCGCCGGTCCGTCACGGTGCAGTACGACCTGAAGCTCATCCAGCCGCAGCTGAAGACCGGGCGGTACCTCTTCAAGCTGGACGTGTACTACGAGCTCGAGGAGCGCGGGAAGCGGCAGACGATCCGGCAGGGATCGGTCGAGCTCCAGTTCCGTCGCCGCGACCACCCGGAGCTCTTCGAATGGTGCAGCACGCAGCTCACTGCCTACCTCTCGCGCCACCGCGAGCTCGCCGCCGAGCGCTTCCCCGACGCGCGCGTGCACGCCGGTCCCGAGCTGACGATCGACGCCATGGCCGCCGCAGCCGCGCAGCTCGCGAGCTGAGCCGTCCAGGCCGTGGGCTGGCTCTTCCCGGACGACCCGGTGCGCCGACGCCGGCGCGACGTGCTGCTGGCCGTGCTGGCGGCCGCGTGCGCGCTGGCGCTGGTCCTGCGCGCCGCGCGCAAGGAGCAGGGAGTCCTGGTCCGCAACCAGGAGTTCGGTCGGCGCTTCCTCGAGCGCGTCGATCCCTACGACAGCGCCGAGCAGGGCCACTGGATCCACCGCCCCTACCCGCCGTCCTACGTCTGGATCACGGCCCCGCTCGCGCTGCTGCCGACGCCCGCGGCGCGCGTCGTCTGGTCCGCGGCGCAGGTCGGCGCGCTCGCGCTGCTCTTCCGCCTGCTGCGGCGCCGCACGCGCGCGCGCGAT
>CAYGPA010000037.1:0-15211 GCA_964351535.1 uncultured Planctomycetaceae bacterium | reverse complement strand
GTCGCCAGCCGCTTCGTGCTGCGCGACACGTCCGGCGGCGGCGGGAACCTGCTCTACCTGGCCCTGGCGCTCGCGGGGCTCGAGCTGTCGCTCGCCGGGCGCGAGACCCGCGCGGGGCTCCTGTTCGCGCTGGGAGTCGCGCTGAAGCCCAACCTGGCGCCGCTGCTGCTCTTCTGCGGCCTCCGCCGGCGCTGGCGCACCCTCGGCGTCGCCACGGGCGGAGCGCTGCTGCTCGCGGCCCTGCCGGGGCTCTGGTACGGCGCGCAGGGCTGGACGGATCTCTGGAGCCGCTGGGGAGCCGACGTGAGCGCCTACGCGGCCCAGGAGGACCTGCACGACCGGGAGGCGACGCCGGAGGGCATGCCGCGGGCGCGCAACGCCATGAACCAGTCGCTGCGCTCCGCGGTGCAGCGCCTCTCGCGACCGCCGGGGGATTCCGACGCGCCCGACGTGTCGGTCGTGACGCTCTCGCCGGCGGCGAGCGCGAACCTGGCGCGCGGCGCCTCGCTGCTGCTGCTCGCCGCATGCGTCGCGGCCGCGCTCCGGGCGCGCGGTGAGCGGGCCGTCCACCTCGCGGGCCTCGCGTTCTTCCCGCTGGCGCTGCTCCTCTCCCCCGTGACGTGGAAGGCGCACCACGTGGCGCTGCTGCCGCTCTACTTCGCGCTCGCGGCGGCGGCGCGCCGGCCCCGAGCGCCGCGCTGGATCGTCCCGCTGCTCGTCGCGACCTGGGTCGTCACCGGCCTGCTGAGCGAGGAGCTCACGGGCAAGCCGGCCAAGGAGTGGCTCCAGGCCGCGTCGGTCGTCACGTGGTTCGACGTGGCCTTGCTCGCGGCCGCGCTGCGCCTGTCGCGGCTGGCCGACCGCGAGGAAGGCTGCTAGGCCGGGAAGAGCGACCAGCGCACGATCGCGAAGAACGCGATCAGGGCATCCTTGGGCCCGATCTTCTTGCCCTCGGAGTAGTCGCGGCCGGCGTAGCTGATCGGCACCTCGTACACGCGCACGCGCATCTTGGCGATCTTGGCCGTCATCTCGGGCTCGACGGCGAAGGTGCGCGACTGGATGTCGAGCTTCTCGGCGACCTCGCGGCGGAAGACCTTGTAGCAGGTCTCCATGTCGGTGAGGTTCAGGTTGGTGAAGCAGTTCGAGAGCAGCGTCAGCGCGCGGTTGCCGAGGTAGTGCCAGAAGAGGTGCACGCGCATGTACGGCCCTCCCAGGAAGCGGCTGCCGTAGACCACGTCGGCCTTGCCCTCCTCGATCGGGCGCAAGAGCGCTCCGTAGTCCGAGGGGTCGTACTCGAGGTCGGCGTCCTGGATGATGACCACGTCGCCCTGGACGTTCTTGAAGCCGGTCGAGAGCGCGCCGCCCTTGCCCTGGTTGCGCTCGTGGTGGAAGCAGCGGACGTTGTCGTACTGCTCCGCGAGCTCGGCCATGATCGCGGGCGTCGTGTCGGCCGAGCAGTCGTTGACGAGGATCAGCTCCTTCTCGTACGGCGTGTCCTGCACGCGCGCGACGATCTCGCGGAGCGTCTTCTCCTCGTTGTAGACGGGCATGACGACGGAGATCTTCATTACGCGGGGTCCGGTCCGGGGATCGTAAGGTCCTCGAAGAGCGCGTCCAGCCCCAAGAGCTCGACGAGCCCCCGGTGGAGGTCCTGGTACGCGGGCTCTTTCTCGATGCACCACAGGGGCTTCAGGAACATGCGGAAGATCTCCTCATCGGATCTCCGGCGTCTGGACTGGACCTCGGCCCGGCGGGCGGTCCAGTGGCTCCAGTTGCCCAGGAGGTCGTTGACGCCGATCAGGTCCGCGACGGCGAGCCGGCCCACGCCGGAGCGGTCGTCCTGGAAATTCCTTCGGAGGACGCCGGTCAACCGCTGCAGGGCCGTCGGGCGGCGCGCCTCGGTGTTCTGGATCCGAAAGTCCGTGTCCTCGATTCCCGAGACGAGCAGCGAACGCCGCACCGCCAGGGCCAGCGCCGCGGGCAGCACCTGCCGCAGGTGCTCGTCGTCGTAGTTCTTGAAGCACGCGAGCAGCGGGTTGCGGATCTGCAGCAGGCGGATCGTCTCGCGCGGGAACGTGCGGCTGGTGCTCGAGTGGTGGTGGTAGCAGACCGCGCGGGGGGCGTAGTGGATCTCGTGCCCGAGCACCCACATGCGCCAGCCCAGATCGACGTCCTCGTAGTAGGCGAAGAACTCGGTGTCGAAGCCCCCCACGTCCAGGAACACGTCGCGCCGCACCGCCATGGCGCCGCCGCAGGCGAACAGCGTCTTGCGGGGGCGGTCGTGCTCGGGGCCGGGCTCCTCGAGGTAGCCGTGCTGGATCCCGATGCCGTGGAAGTTCATGCCGCCGCCGGCGGAGTTCATGAGCTTCCCGTCCCACGAGAGCATCTTGCCCGTCGTGCAGACGCACTCCTCGCGCACGATCGGGGCGACGAGCTCGCGCACGAAGTCCGGCTCGACGCGCATGTCGTTGTTCAGGAACACCAGCACCTCGGCGTCGGTCGCGAGGTCCGCACCCTGGTTGCAGCCCTCGCTGAAGCCCAGGTTGCGCTCGTTGGGGTGCAGCAGGACCCAGGAGTGGCGCGCGCGGATCTCGTCGACGCTGCCGTCGCTCGAGCCGTTGTCGACGACGATCACCTGCAGGCGCCCCTCGGGGTAGTCGAGGGCGCGCAGGCTCGAGAAGCAGTCCTCGAGGTGGTGGCGGCCGTTGTAGTTCAGGATGACGATCGCGACCTTGGGCAGGCGCGCCTCCGCGACCGCGCCGCCGGGGCGGACGAGGAGCTCTTTCAGGTCGAAGCCCTCCGCGGCCCGCCCGCCGGACTTCGCGGCCGAAGCGCGGCCGGCTCCGGTGGGGACCTCGCGGACAGTCTTGGAAGCGGCCCCCGCGCGCTTCTTCGCGCCCTTCTTGGGGCGGCTCACGGGGTAGCTCCTTCGGTCGCCCGCGTCGCGGCTCCGCGGGCGGGTGCGTCGCCCACCGTGACGCGCTTCACGCGCAGGAACGTCTCGCGCCCGAGGAGGCCGACCCTGGTGTCGATGCGCAGCGTGTCCGCGCCCGGGCCGAGGTCGGCTTCGAACTCGACGGCGCGCACCTCGTCCTCCGGGCCGGCCCGGAACGGCGCGAGCTTCGCTACGCGGCGCTCGCCGACGTGGAACCGACCGCCCAGCTCGACGGCGTCCTCGCCGCCGACCGCGAAGATCTCGATGCGGACCGCGCGCGGTCCGCTGCCGGCGAGCGTCAGGTCGTAGTCCACCTCCGCCCCGCCGGGCCGCAGGAGCAACATGTCGGCGCCCTGCTGCTCGACCGGCCCGCGGCGCTGGGAGGTCTCGAGGCCTTCGAGGTCCAGCAGCAGGCGCGCCTTGCGCGCGCGCCGGCGCGCCAGCAGTCCGCGGTAGCGGAACTCCGTCTCGCGCGCGTTGTCGGCGATGTCCTTGACCTCGGGGAAGTCGCGCGAGAGCTCGGCCAGCAGCCCCGGCTCGTCGACGAAGCGCCGCAGCACGCGCGCGAGGTCCCGTGCGTCGCCGGGCGCGAAGTGCAGGCCGTCCACGCCGTCGCGCACGTACTCGGCCATGCCGCCGATGCCGCTCGTCACGACCGGCGTGTGCGTCAGGAAGGCCTCGTGGATCGAGATCGGCGAGTTCTCCCACCAGACCGAGGGCACGATCAGCACGTCGATCTCGGCGAAGACCTCCGACAGGCGCGTGTTGTCGAAGCGCCCGCGGAAGTGGACGTTCCCCGCCGTGGCGAGGTCGCGCAGCTCGGCGTGGTGCGGATCGTCGTCGGGACGGAAGTCGCCGAAGACGTTCAAGACGCACGCAGCGCCCTGCAGCTCGTTCATCGCGCGCACCATGGCCTCGCCGCCCTTGTACCAGACCAGCGAGCCGACGAACCCGAAGCGCACGCGCCCTTCGGGGTCCGGCACCTTCTCGAGGGCGGCGACGAGCGAGGTGCGCAGGCCGTTGTCGGAGAACACGAAGCTCTCGCGCTCGAAGCCGGCCGTCTCGACGAGCAGGTCGCGCAGGAAGCGGCTCGGCGAGATGCGCAGGTCGGCGCTGCCATAGGCGTCGAGGAGGAATCCCTCGCGGTCCAGCAGGTCGCCGAAGCCCTTCCAGAACGACGCCTCGGCCGGCAGTCCCGGCGGGACGTCGATCGGCGCGGGCGCCTCCCCCACGCCCTGGTCCTCGTGCAGCCGCGCGGCCTCGCCGAAGGCGCGCAGGCGCTCGATCGCGGGCGGGTCGGACTCCGCGAGGTCGCGCAGCGCCTCGACGCGGTCCAGCGCGCGGTCCGCGATGCAGAGGTAGCAGCCCGCGCCCTGGCTGCGCTCGCAGCGCGTTCCGTCGGGCCGGATCATCTGCACGCGCGGGCAGATCGACCAGTAGTCGTGGCAGGTGAGCACGACGGGCAGGTTGAAGTCGCGCGCCTGGTGCACGAGGCCCGCCGAGAGGTGCACGAGGTGCTGGAAGTGCACGAGGTCGGGCTGCTCGCGCAGCAGCACCTCGCGGAAGGCGTCCGCGGCCGCGGGCTGGTCGTAGCCCTCGCGCAGGCGCCCGTGCTGCAGCCGGTGGGTCATGCGCAGCACGCGCAGGCCCTGGACGGCGTCCTCCCGGACCGTGAAGTCGGGCTCGGCGTCGCCGGTCTCACCGGGCGGGGCCGGAGCGCGCGCCAGCACGACGACCTCGTGCCCGAGCGCCTGCATCTCGAGCGCCAGGTTCAGCGTGTACACCTCGGTCCCCGCCCACGTGTCCGGCGGGAAACCGTGCAGCACGTAGAGGATCTTGAGCGCGGTCTTCTCGAGCACGCCGGTCGCGTCGCGGCGGCGCTCGGAGCGGCCGCCCTCGTACAGCCCGAGGAACGTCGCCCGCCGCAGGTCCGCGGCCTCGGCGAGCGAGCGGACCAGCGCGTCGCCCTCGACCCCCGCGGCCTCGAGCGCCTCGCGGTCGACGGCGAGCTGGCGCCGGACCAGCTCCTCCGCGTCCTCGCGCGACGCGACGCAGATGCGGTCGAGCCACTCCGCGTTGAAGCGCCCGTCGATCTCCGCGCGCTTCCGACACTCCGCGGCGTCGTAGTCGTGGCTGTGCTCGACGGTCGCCTCGGCGTCGTAGACGATCTTCCAGCCGGCCTCGAGCAGCGCGCGCGCCATCAGCACGTCCTCGCCGAAGGACGTGCGCGGGAACGGGTGGCGCTGCCAGAGCTCGCGGCGGACGGCGGAGGCCACGTCGTTGAAGTTCCAGAGCACGCGCCGCGCGTGCGGGTCGAGCGCCTCGTACTCCTCGGCCGCCGGCAGCACCACCTCGCGGCGCTCGGTCGCGTAGCCGGGATCGGCGGCGCTGAAGACGCGCGTCAGGAGGCCGGCCTCGGGCCGCGCCACGTTGCGGCAGTAGGCGGCGCCGACCTCCGGGTCCGCGAAGTTCGCGACCAGGTTCGCGAGCCAGTCCGCACCCATCGGGATCGCGTCCTGGGTCAGGAACACGAGCAGCTCGCCCGTACTGCGCGACGCCAGCAGGTTGCGCGTGTCGCCGTGGTCGAACTCGTCCTGGTGGATGCGCCGCACGCGCAGCGGGACCGGGAAGCGCTCGCGCCAGGCCTCCAGGATCGCGAGCGTCCCGTCGGTCGAGCCCGAGTCGATCGCGAGGAAGTCCCAGGGGACGTCCACCTGCTGCGCCGCCAGGGCCGCCAGGGCGCGCTCGAGGAACTCCGCCCCCTGCCAGGTGGGCATCAAGACGGAGATGGAGCGGGGAGCCTGCATGACGCCGGGGGGTGCGTGGCCCCAGGAAGCAGGGCGCGAGCGCAAGAAGATACGCCCCCGCCGGTGGCTTGGAAACGCCGCGCGGGGGGATTGCGGCGCCCGTCCCGATGCTCGCCCCGGCGCCCGGCGCTCCGGGCCTACCCGGGGTCTCGGACGATCGTGAGCAGGGAGCGATACCGGAACTGCATCTCGCGGGCGTTCTCGGCCAGGGTCTTCACCGGCGGGCATTTCGCGCCCAGGGTCGTCGCGAGCTCGGGCTCGTCGACGAAGCGGCGCAGCTTCGCGGCCAGGTCGTCGGCGTCGCCGGCCTCGAACTGCAGGCCCCACTCGCCGTCGGGGACGAGCTCGGCCATGCCGCCGATGTTCGAGGTCACGATCGGCGTGCGGGCCACGTAGGCCTCGTGGATCGTGATCGGCGAGTTCTCGAACCACACCGAGGGGACGACCAGCACGTCGAGGTCGGCGTAGACGTCCGCGAGCCGGTCGTTGTCGAAGCGGCCGCGGAACTCGACGTTCTCCCCCGCCGCGGCGGCGAGCTCGGCCTGGTAGGCGTCCGTCTCGGGCTCGAAGGCTCCGTGGATCCGCAGCACGGCGGGCAGTCCCGCGAGGCGCCGCATGGCGCTCACGAGCACGTCGACGCCCTTGTACCAGACCAGCGAGCCGACGAAGCCGAAGCGCACGCGCCCCTCGGGGTCGGGGCGCCGGCGGACGTCGCGCACGTGGTCGGTGCGCATGCCGTAGTCGGAGTACACGAAGCGGTGCGGGTCGAAGCTGCCCGTCTCGACGTGGCGGTCGCGCAGGAAGCGGCTCGGGGCGATCTGCAGGTCTGTGGCGGCGTAGCCGCTCTCGACGAACGGCTGGCGGGCCACCAGGTCGTCCCAGGAGTCGATCCAGCGCCGCAGCTTGACGCGTCGCTTCTTCACGATGCGCTCGAGCTTGACGCTCGGCATGGTGGGCACGGCCGCGCCGAGGCGCACGAGCCCCGCCACGGGCTTCAGCAGCGCCGCGCGATCGCGCGCCGCCGCGACGTGGCGTGGGTCCTTGTTCTTCAGGCACACGAGGCACCCGAGGCCCTGGTTCCTCGCACAGCGCTCGCCGTCGGGGCGCACGAGCTGCACGCGCGCGCAGAGGGCCCAGTAGTCGTTGCACGTCACGACGCTCGGGATGCCGCGCTCGCGCGCGATTCGCGGCAGCGCGGCCGAGAAGTGCAGCAGGTGCTGGAAGTGCACGACGTCCGGTCTCTCGCGCTCGAGCACGTCGCGGAAGACCTGCTCCGCCCGGGGGCTCGCGTAGCTCTCGCGCAGGCTCTGGTGGTCGATGCGGTGCGTCATGCGCCACACGGGCAGGCCCTCGAATTCGCTGTGCTCGAGGTGGAACTCCGGCAGGCCGCCGTCCTCCTCGGAGCGCTCCGCCGGCGCCCGCGTCAGCACGGTGCAGCGGTGGCCGAGGCGACGGACCTCCTGGGCCAGGCCCAGCGTGTAGACCTCCGTCCCGGCCCAGGTGTCGGGCGGAAAGCCGTGCACGACGTAGAGCACGTGCAGGTCGGTGCGCTCGAGCACGCGCGTCGACGGGCGCGCCGCTCCCGCGTCGCGGCCGCCCTCCCAGAGCCCCTCGAAGGTCGCGCCGCGCAGCTCGGCGGCGCGGCGCAGCTCGGCGTCGAGCTCGCCGCCCGACTTCCCGGCGGCCTCGAGCGCCTCGCGGTCGCGCTCGAGCTGGCGCCCGGCGAGCGTCGCGGCGTCCTTGCGGCTGGCCACGCACGTGCGCCCGAGCCACTCGGCATTGAAGCGTCCGTCGACCCTCGCGCGCGCGCGCAGCTCGACAGCGGACCAGTCGTGGCTGTGCTCGACGAGCGCCGCGTCGTCGTAGACCACCGTCCAGCCGGCCTCGAGCAGCGCGCGCGACATCAGCAGGTCCTCGCCGAAGTCGGTGCGCGGGAACGGGTGCCGCTCCCACAGCTCGCGGCGCACGGCCGAGGCCACGTCGTTGAAGTCGTACAGCAGGCGCCGCGCGTGGGCGTCCAGGCGCGCGTACTCCTCCGGCGGCGGCAGCCGCGTCTCGCGGCGCCCCTCGCGATAGCCGGGGTCCTGCTCGCTGAAGAGACGCGCCAGCAGGCTCGCGTCGGGACGCGGGACGTTGCGACAGTAGGCCGCCCCGACCTGCGGATCGGCGAAGTTCGCGGCCAGCTGCGCGAGCCAGCCCGCGCCGACGGGGATCGCGTCCTGGGTCAGGAACACGAGCAGCTCTCCACCCGACTCGGCCGCCAGCGAGTTGCGCGTGTCGCCGTGGTCGAACTCCTGCGGGTGGATCGTGCGCACGTTGAAGGGGACCGGGAAGTTCAGCGCGGCGCCCCGCAGCAGGCCCAGGGTCCCGTCGGTCGAGCCGGAGTCGATCGCGTGCACGTCCCACGGCACGTCGACGCTCTGCGCGCGCAGGGCGGCGAGCTGGCGCGGGAGGAACTCCGCCCCCTGGAAGGTCGGGATACAGACGGAGATCGAGCGCGGCGGATCCATGGGCGGCATGCGGCAGGGTCGGAGCGGGCGGGACCTGCTCAGAGCACGTCCCGGAACCGACTCGTCGGCCCGTCGCCGAGCGGGGAGCGCGCAGCGCGGGGAGGGCCGAGAACGGGGTCTACCATACCTCGGCGGAGGTCCGACGCAGCGAGGTGCGCCCGCGGCCCACCGCGGCCAGGCGAGGATCGGGGCCGCGCACTCAACGCATCCGCCCCGTCGCTTCCAGCGGCGAGCCGCCGACGAGCCCGTGGCTGCCGCAGTACTGACCGGCGAGCTGCGCGGCGCGCAGTACCGGCGAGCGCAGCGTCGCGGAGAGCCAGTCGCGCGCGTGCGTGTCCCGCAGGAAGCGCAGGTCCTCGCGCACCTCGTACAGGTAACCGCGCAGCGCCGAGCGCAGCGTCGGCCGCAGCCGCAACCCGTGGACCTGGCGGTGGAAGGCCGCGTCGACGCGGTAGCGCTCGAAGGCCTTGCGCGGGCCGTAGCGGTGCGCGTGGTAGGCGACCGCCTCGGGGACGTAGCGCAGGCGCCAGCCCGCGGTCAGGACGCGCGCGGACCAGGCGAAGTCCTCGCCGAAGGCGATGTCGGGGAACGGAATGCGGCTGAAGACGTCGGCGCGGATGGCGCTCGAGACGTTGTTGAAGCGCAGGTACGCCGCGCGCTGCTGCGGCTCGAGCTCCCACAGCCCGGCCAGGCCGTCCAGGTCGCGCAGCTCGGCGTGCTCGGAGGCCTCGGGCAAGTCCAGGACCGTCCGGCGCGTCAGGCTGTCGTCCAGCGGACCCGGCAGCACGCGGTTGGTCGCACCCGCCACGCGCAGGTCGTCGAAGGCGCCGGCCAGGGTCTCGAGGAAGTCGTCTCCGACGGGCTCGGCGTCCTGGGACAGGAACACGAGGATGCGTCCGCGCGCGTCGGCCGCGGCCAGGTTGCGCGTGCGGCCGTGGCGGAACTCGCTCTTCTCGATCACCGAGAGGTGCGCACCCGCTTCGCGCAGGAGCTGCTGCGACGCGTCGGTCGAGCTCGAGTCCACGGCGCGGATCTCGAACCCGCCCGGGAGCTCCTGCGACGCGAGGCGCGGCAGCAGGCGGCGCAGGTCCTCCTCCCCGTTCCAGGTCGGCAGGATGATCGAGACGAGGGGGTCGGCCATGGGCGCGGCGCCGGGGCGGCGCTTCGTCCGAGTATAGATCGCCGGACCGCCCCTGGATCGGCCCGCGGACCCCCCGCGCTGCAGGAATCGGCTCCGGACAAGTCCTCTCCAGCGCGTAGAATCGCCGCCCGACGTCCCCGGGCCGCGCGCGGCCGAACTTCCTGGAGCGACCCCATGAGCGCCATTCCCAGCCGACTCGACGCCCTCCGCGCCGCGATGCGCGAGCACGGCCTGACCCACTACGTCGTGCCCTCGAGCGACGAGCACCTGAACGAGTACCTGCCCGCCTGGCGCCTGCGCCGGCCGTGGATCACGGGGTTCACCGGCTCCGCGGGCGACGCCGTGATCGGCCTCGAGGAGGCCTGGCTCTTCACCGACGGTCGCTACCACCTGCAGGCCGAGCAGCAGCTCGCGGGCACGGGCGTGCAGCTCAGCAAGGTGGGCGCCAGGGGGCACCCGACGCTGGTCGAGTACCTGCGGCGTGAGGCGCGCGCCGCCGGCGGGAAGGTCGCGGTCGGCTGCGATCCGATGATCCTCGCGGTCGGCGCGGGGCGCGCGCTGGACGAGGCGCTGCGCGCCGAGGGCGCGGCGCTGCTGTCGGTGTCGCCGAACCTCGTCGACCCCCTGTGGACCGATCGTCCGGCGCCGGCGACGACGCCGCTGGTGGCGGCACCGCTCGAGTGGGTGGCGCCCGCGGCCGCCGACAAGCTCAGCGTCCTGCGCGCCGACCTCGAGCAGCTCGGGGCGAACGCGATCCCGGTCGTGAAGCTCGACCAGCTCGCGTGGCTGCTGAACCTGCGCTCGAAGGACGACGTGCCGTTCAACCCCGTGTTCGAGGGCTACGCCTGGGTCGACGCCCACGGCGTGCGGCTCTTCCTGCACGGCGGCGAGGCGCGCGTGCCCGCCGACGTCGCGGCCTCGATCCCGGACCTCTCCGTCCACGCCTACGAGGAGTTCCCGGGCTTCCTCGGGCGGCTGCCCGCGGGCACGCGCGCCGCGGTCGATCCGAGCGGCACGACGCTGGGCGTCCTGCAGGCGCTCGAGGCCCGCGAGGGCGTGGCCGTGGTCGACGCGCCGAGCCCGGTGGAGGCCGCCAAGGCGCTGAAGAGCGAGGCCGAGATCGCGAGCATGCGCCGCGCCAACCGGCGCGCCAGCGCGGCCAAGGTGCGCGCGCTGCAGTGGCTCGACGGGCAGCTCGCCGCCGGCGCGGCCGTGACCGAGCGCTCGTTCCAGGAGCGCATCGAGTCCGACTACCGCGCGCTGCCCGAGTTCTGGGGCCTGAGCTTCAACACGATCTCCGCCGCGGGGCCGAACGGCGCGATCATGCACTACGGCTCGGCCGACGAGACGCCGCTCGAGCCCGGCAAGCTGTTCCTGATCGACTCCGGCGCCCAGGTGGGCGGCGGGACGACCGACGACACGCGCACCGTCGCCGTCGGCGAGCCGACCGCGGAGCAGCGGCGCCTCTACACGCTGGTGCTGAAGTGCCACGCCGCCGGCGCCATGGCGACCTTCCCGGCGGGCACGGCGGGCACCGCCATCGACGCGCTGACGCGCGCGCCGCTGTGGCGCGAGTCGCTGAACTACGACCACGGCACGGGCCACGGCGTGGGCTGCTTCCTGAACGTGCACGAGGGGCCGTTCGCGCTGTCCGAGCGCGAGCGCAAGCCCTACGCGGTGCACCCGCTGCAGGCGGGCATGGTCACGTCGATCGAGCCCGGCTACTACCTGCCCGGCTGGGGCGGCATCCGGCTCGAGAACCTGTACCTGATCGTCGAGGACCGCGTGGACGACCTGGGCGTCCAGTGGCTGCGCTTCGAGCCCTTGACGTTCATCCCGTTCGACGAGCGCCTGATCGACCGCGACCTGCTCGACGCGCGCGAGACCGCGTGGCTCGACGAGTACACGAGCCGCGTGCGCGAGGAGCTCGCGCAGGAGCTCGCGCCGGCTGAAGTAGCCGCGCTAGCGTAGCTCGCCCCTAGGCTCCCGAAACGAAGGAACGCCGCGCGCCCTGACGGCGCGCGGCGTTCCTTGTTCTTGCGGCCGACCTACTTGACCCCGTGGGTCATCTTGTTGATCAGCTTCGACGACAGCGCCAGGAACACGCCCAGGCCCATCAGAATGAGCGCGCCTTGCCAATAGACGCCAGAGAAGACCTCGAGGGACTCCTCCGGCAACATCTCGTCCGACGCCGTCTCTCCTGCGATCATACCCGCGATCGTGTGCCCGAGTGCAATCGACAGGAACCACGAGCCCATGAAGTAACCGACGGCCTTCGGCGGGGCCAGCTTGGTCACCGCGGAGAGACCAACAGGCGACAGGCACAGCTCGCCCATCGTGTGCAACAGGTACATCAGGATCAGCACCGTTGCCGGCGTGAGTCCGTTGGTCGCGAACTGGCCCGCGCCCCACACGAGGACGGCGAAGCCGAGCCCGAGTTGGAACAGACCCAGCGCGAACTTCATCGGGATCGACGGCTGGAATCCCTTGCGGTCCAGCGAGATCCAGAGGTTCGAGAAGAGCGGGCCCAGCATGACTATGAACAGCGGGTTCACCGACTGGAACCACGACGTCGGGACCAGCCAGGACTCGGTGATCTGTCGCTGCACGTTCTTGTCGGCAAACGTCGTCAGGGAGGAGCCGGCCTGCTCGAAGAAGGCCCAGAAGGCGGTGTGGAACGCGAACAGGATGAAGTAGACGAAGATGCGCTGACGCTGCACCACCTCTTCGGCGAAGGCCATCTTCACCATCGGGAGGATGACGGCGAGCAGCGCGACGCCCAGGACGACCTTGCTGACGCCGTACTGGTTGAGCAGCAGCGCGAAGACCGGGATGGCGAGGGCCGTGCCGAGGTAGATCAGGTTGCCCTTGGACAGCGGGCCATAGCGCTCGCCCATCGCCCCGTCGCGCGGCGGCAGGCCGATCTCGCCGAGCTTCTTCTGCCCGCGTTGGAACACCACCAGGCCGACGAGCATGCCGACTCCAGCAAGGCTGAATCCGTAGTGCCAGCCGACCTTCTCGCCCAAGTAGCCGCAGGCCAGGGGCGCGATCATCGCGCCGATGTTGATCCCCATGTAGAAGATCGTGAACCCGCCGTCGCGACGCGGGTCGCCTTCCTTGTAGAGCTGGCCGACCATCGAGGAGATGTTCGGCTTGAAGAACCCGTTGCCGATCGCGATCAGGCCTAGCGCCAGATAGAACACCTGGGAATTCTCGAAGGCCATCGCGAAGTGCCCGATGGCCATCAGGATCGCCCCCCACATCACGGAGCGCCGATAGCCCATGACCTTATCGGCGAGCCAGCCGCCAATGATGGGCGACGCGTAGACCAGCGTGCTGTACGCCGCGTAGACACCGTAGGCATGCTCTTCGTCGTAACCCAGGAACGCGTTCGTCATGTAGAGGACGAGCAGCGCCCGCATGCCGTAGAAGCTGAAGCGCTCCCACAGCTCGGCGAAGAACAGGATGTAGAGAGCGGGCGGGTGGCCCTTGGGCGTCTCTTGCCCGGGAGCGGCGGCGGCTGAAGTCATGGGGGTCCTGGGAATCCGGAGAGGTGGCGCGCGGCGTCTCGGCGCCGCGATTGTCTCGATGCGGGGCCAAGCCTAGCTGGCCAGCGCCAGTACGTCCCGGGCCAATTTCGACTGGGATTGGGGTCGATCTGGCGGGGCGTGCTGCCTGGCTCGAGTCTTGCGCGCCGCCTGCGGCGGCGCGCTGCAGGTCACCCCCTGACCCCTGCCTTCGGCAGCGGTCAGGGGGTGACCTGGAACAAGGCCCCCGCCGCCGCGTCGAGCACGTACAGGATTCCGCTCGGGGTCTGGGTGAGCGAGAGCGCTCCGCCCATCGCGGCCGGGCTGAAGTTGCCTCCCATGGCCACGGCCTGCGTGCAGTCGGTCCACAGCGGGCAGTCGACGGTGTCCGCCGTGCCGGTCATGCGCCGCAGGATTCCGTCGGTCGAGTCGAGCCAGTACGTGTCCTGATCGGAGGTCGTCAGCGGCGAAACGGGTCCGCCCAGGAAGGCCGCAGTGCCGTCTCCGCCCATCGTTCCGTCGAGTCCCTGACCGGCGCGCGTCATGACGTCCCCGGACAGTCCGCCGAAGGGCGAGGCCGCTCCGGGAATCAACTCGCGCAGGCGGTGGCCGAAGCCGTTGCCGCCGAGCTCGGTGATGAACACGACGCCCGAGCACGTCACCGTCAACCCCGTCGGCGTGTCGAAGCCGGCCTGGTCCAGCGAGTCGTCGGCGAAGAACGGACTGCCCGTCCCGGCGAGCGTGAAGACGCTGCCGCCCTGGATCAGGCGCACGGCGTGGTTGCCGGGGTCGGCGACGAGCACGAGGCCGCCGGAGAGCGGCGCGATCTGCGCAGGCGCCGTGAACGCAAAGCGCGCCGCGCCGGGCCCCAGGGCGGGGCCGTCCGCGAACCCGGGCGACGTGTTCGGCTGGCCGGCCCACAGCACGGCGAAGTCCTGCACCTGGCTGCCGACGAGGAAGATCGTGTTGGACGTGCGCTCGACCACGAGCAGCGAGGTCGCGTCGAGCACCGCGACTCCGGAGAGCTCGGGCGCGACGATGCCGAACGGCGCGAGCTCGTTCGCGATCGCCATCCCGGCGGCGGTCAGGATCTCGGCCTCGACCGGCGCGGCGGGAACCGACACGTCGATGGAGACGAGCGTCGCGTTCGTCCCCGTGGCGTAGAGCGTCTCCGCCCCACCGGCGGAGGTCACCTGGCTCGAGGGCCCGATCGCGAGCGTCGCCAGCGCGACCGCCTGCGGGGTCTGGACCGGCGTGAAGACCTGGTCCGGCCCGCTGCAGCCGTTGGAGCCCGCCATCGACGGCACGAACGAGATCCCGGTGGTGGCCGTGGAGTCGGACTTTCGACAGCCCACCAGACCGAGTCCGAGGGCCAGGAGGAGCACCGCGCTTGTCTGCCGCATGGGGAGCGAGTTTCCCGCCCCGGACCGCGCACCGCAAGCGCGCATCGTCGTCAGATCCGGAAGCGCGCGCTCGCGCCTCGCCGGGCGCGCGTCCGGGACGTCGGTGGGACGTCAGGAGCTCGCTTCGTCGACGCCTGCGACGGGCGGGACCGGGCCCTCCTCGGTCAGCTCGAACTCGTGCTCGGTGGCCTGGATCCCGCGCAGCTTGTCGTCCTCGCGCGTGCGCAACCGGACGGGCCCCTGCCAGATGCGGGCGACGTTCCTCAGGGTCTCCCCGGCCTGCTGCAGCTGGAGGTCGCGGCCCTCGTGGTGGTGGAGCAGCACCAGCGTGCGCTCGGGACCCTCGACACCCTGGACCTGGATCTGGGGCATGCCGCCCCACGAGAGGTCGCGCAGGATGCGCGCCTTCACCGGTCGCCAGTCGCGGTCCAGGACCTCCGTGCGGCCGCTGCGCGGGTTGCGCCCGTAGAGGAAGAGCTGCTGCGCGACGACGAACTCCTCGTCGAGCAGCTCGTCGACGAAGCTCGAGTCGTTGTGCACGCGCCGCAGGCGGAAGATGTCGTGCCCGCGGCGCAGCGCGTGGCGGAAGAGCTCGATGCCGATCTTGTACGGGTTGAGCTGACCGGGCGCCTGGGCCGTGGCCATGCTGTGGCAGTCGGCGAAGTCGACGATCTCGTCGGCGCCGAGGATGCGCTCGGTCAGGAGCTTGCTGTGCCAGTACGAGGCCCAGCCCTCGTTCATGATCTTGGTCATGCGCTGGGGCTGGAAGTAGTACGCCTCCTCGCGCACGATCCCGAGCAGCAGGCGCTTCCAGGGCTCGAGCGGCGCGTGCTCGTGCAGGAACCCCAGCACGTCGTAGGTCGGCGCCTGAACGACTGCGGAAGGCGA
>CAYGPA010000036.1:0-19366 GCA_964351535.1 uncultured Planctomycetaceae bacterium | reverse complement strand
ACGGCACCGGCGCACAAGACGATCTTCAACATCCGTGATTCTCCGGGTTCGTTCGGCCCGCTCGCGATGATAGGAAAGTGGCCGGCCCGGGCCACGGCTCGATGTGCGACTCCCGCGGAGTTAGGCTCGGGTTCGACGAACGCTCCGCGCGGCCCTCGAGTCCGCTCCGGAGAAGCCGAGACCGCCAGGATCGAGACGCCACGAGAGCCGGAGCCCTTCCCATGACGACCACGACCCACAGGATCCGGACCCGGCTGCGCGCTTCGCTCGCGCTCGCGCTCCTCGGCGGCTCGCTCCTCGCGGCGAGCTGTGCCGCATTCATGGACGCCCCCGTGGAGGATCCCCTGAGCGAGCTGGTCGGGACCTGGTCGCTCGCCGCCCTCGGCGGGGAACCGGTGAACGAGGCGGGCGACCCGGACCTCCAGCTCACGATCTCTCCGGACGGCGACGTCTCGGGCTTCTCCGGGGTGAATCGCTTCACCTCGCGGCTCGACCTGGACTCCCTCTACGCGGGTCGCATGGAATTCGCTCCGATCGCGTCGACCCGCATGGCGGGTCCGCCGGAGGCCATGGAGCTCGAAAGCCGCTTCCTGCGCGCTCTCCAGCTCGGCGGGTACTTCAACCTCCTGGACGGAGGCCTGTACCTGATGCGCGACGACATCTCGTCGGTGCGCCTGGTGCGCGCCCAGTAGCAACGCGGGCCGGCCGGGAAGCCCGGGAAGCCGACTCTAGCCCGCCCGGTTCAGGGGGGGCAAGTCCGCCGTGCGGGCGTGCGGGGACTGCAGGTCGCGACGCACGTGCTCCAGGACGGCGGACAGGCGGTCGCCCGACCAGGTGCGGCGCGGGTCGAGCAGGGCGCGTTGCAGGTCTTCGGTTTCGTTCACGAGCTCGGCGTGGCCGCTGGAGCGTGCGAGGTCCGCGAGGCTCGGCGTGCGGCTCGTCGTCGTGATCCGGTTGCACCAGGCGAGGAGTGCGGTCCACGCGAGCGCTGCGTCTCCGGAGCGACAGGCCGCGGTCAGGCGGCGGAAGTAGGCCGCCTCGCGCTCGCGTCGGCGTTCGCGCCACGCGCCCAGGCGGCGAGTCGAGGGGCGCCACGCGAATCCGAGGGCCGCGAGCGCCGCCGCCGCGGCCAGGACTGCGAGCCACGCGGCTCGAGGATCCCGAGCCGGCTCCTCCGGTTCGTCCGCGGTGGGCGTCGCGGGCAGGGCCGCCACGTCGAACGAGATGCCGGGGAGGCTCTGCTCCTCCAGTACGCGGCTCTCCGGGTTCCACCAGCGGTACACCAGCGACGGAATCGCGACGGTTCCCGGCCGTTCGCAGACCAGGGTGACGACGTCGATGCGCGTGCTCGAGAGGTCGCCGCGCACGACCCGGTCGGTGACCGTCGGCTGCCCGGGGTAGGCCGCCAGGCCCTCGACGCGCGGCACCGGCGCGGGGGGGACGGCGAGGCCCATCACGTTGCGCGCGCGGATCGTGATCGTGCGCTCGAACGCGTCGCCGACCGTGGCGCTCTCCGGCTTCGGGTTCCAGCGCTCCTCGATCGTGAGCTGGGACGTCGTGATCAACGGCCCGTCGTGCGCCACGCCGTCGGGCCGCCTGGCGACGACCCGGACCGGGTCGGTCATGACGTGGAACTCCTCGCCGGAGAGCGCGACGCGCACGCCGAGGGCCGGGACGTCGATCGATCCCTCGCGCTGCGCGAAGAGCATCAGCTCGAACTGCTGCGAGGTGTACTCGACTCCCGCGATCCGCTCCGTTCCGAGCACCGGAGAGCCGGGGGCCTGGAGGAACAGGGCTCCGTCCAGCGGCGGGAGCTCGAAGCGCGGCGAGTAGTCCGGGCGCGCGTTCATGAGGACCGTGACGTCCACCGACGTGCGCTCTCCGATCCAGACCTCGCGGTCGGACCGCACCTGCGTGCGCACGATCACCGGTTCCTGGGCCGGGAGCAGCTCCGCGAGGAGCACGAGCGCCAGCGCGATCGCTCTCACCGCGGCTCCTCCTCGGGCACGGATCGGGCCCCCACGGAGTGCTGGTAGGCGAACTTCGCGCGCAGGAAGTCGGCGGGCTCGGTCTGCACGTTGCGCAGCCACAGGGCCCGCAGCGCGTCGTCGCCGAGCTCGTCGCCCGCGGTGACCTCGACCGAGTCTCCGCCCTCCTCGTTCTTCTTGTCCGGATCGAACACGACGTCGTCCGCGCCGAGCTCGCTCGCCTCGCCGAGCGCGGTCTCGGTCCGGATGCGGCTCTGCGCGATGTCGCGGTTCCGCCGCGCCGCGGTCCAGTCGGGGCGCAGCTCGAGCGCGGCGTCGTAGCTCTTCACGGCGTCTTCGTAGAGACCGCGGAACACGAGCGCGTTCCCGCGGTTGAAGCGCGCCTCGGCGCCGGGGACGCCCGACCAGACGGCCGCCGCGTCTTCGAAGCGGCCGTCGCGGTAGAGCGCCGCGGCACGCCAGGCGGGGTCGCGGAACCGCTCCGCGGCTCCGCCGTAGTCGCCGGCTCGATAGAGCCGCGTCGCGGTCTGATCGGGAGTCCACCACGGATGGTCGAACGCGAGCTGCGCCAGGACGGCGACCACCGGCACGGCGACGAGCGCGGCCACGAGCGCCCGCTGCACGCGTCGCGCCGTCACGGCCGGGCCCCCGGGATCGCGACGGCCCAGCCGCGGCGGGACCAGAACAGGACGGCGAGGACGATCAGCGGAACGAGCCAGTAGCCGTCGTCCCGCCAGTGCGCGCCGTCCTCTTCGCCGGCCGCGGTCCCGATCTGGCGCTCGGCGCTCGCCGCCAGGCGCTCGACGTCGCTCGCGTCGGGGCGGACGCGCACGAACGAGCCCCCGGTGTCGCTCGCGATCCGCCGGAGCGCATCGAAGTCCGGGGGCGGCGCGCCCGCGGCGGCGAGCTCCGGCGGAGCTCCCATGCCGAGCACGTGCACGGGGACCGAGCCCGACTCGCGGATGGCGGCGACCTGGTCCGCGTTCGCGCCGTCGGCGACGAGGACGATCGAGCCGGCGCGCGCGGCCCGGCGCAGCTCGGCGTTCGCCAGCTCGACCGCGTCGGCCACCGCGTCGCCGCCCTGGACCGGCATGATCGCGGGCGCGAGCGAGGTCGCGAACGTGGCGATCAGCTCCGCGTCCCGCGTCAGCGGCATCACTCGATGGGCGCTCCCCGCGTAGGCGAAGAGGGCGCAGTCGGCGTCGGGGCGCCGCTCCAGCAGGTCGCCCACCTTCTGCGCGGCTCGGCGCAGTCGCGACGGCTGGACGTCCTCCGACGTCATCGAGCCCGTCACGCTCATCACCACGACGAACGCCGCGGTGTCCTCGGCGAACGGCGCGGGCTCGCGGCGCCAGGCCGGGCCCGCGAGGGCGAGGATGCCGACCACCCAGCCGAAGCCGAGCACGTGAACCGGACCCAGCCGCGCGCGCGAGCCGGGAGCCACCAGCAGGGCGTCCAGGAGGTGCGGGTCGATCACGTCGCGCCAGGCCTGGCGGGGATCGCCGAGCCTACGCAGCAGGAGGACGAGCAGGAGCACCACCGGCAGGGCCAGGAACCAGGCGGGCCGCAGGAAGTGGAAGCCCTCAACCATCGCGCCCGGATCCGCGCGCGAACGCGGAGAGCTGGAGCAAGCCGAAGAAGGAGAGCGAGAGCACGACGAGCGTCCCCAGCGGCCAGACGTAGAGGTCGCGGCGCGGCCGGTAGCTCGCGGTCTCGACGTCCCGCGCCCCCAGGGCGTCGATCCGCTCGTACACGGCTTCCAGCTCGTCGCGGTCGCTCGCGTGCGCGTAGATGCCCCCGGTCGTGTTCGCGATCGCGCGCAGGGCGGCCTCGTCCAGCCGCTCCTCGCCCGCCGTCTTCGGATCGCCGACCGCGACCGTGTGGATCGTGATGCCGCGGTCGCGCGCCACCGCCGCCGCCTTGTCGGGCGGAACGTGGCTGCCCGTGTCGTTGCCGTCCGTCAGGACGATCAGGACGCGCTCCTCGAGCTCGCTCTTCTCGAAGGCGGTGATCGCGAGGCCGATCGCGTCTCCGACCACGGTCTTCGGTCCGGCCATGCCCACCTGCGCCTCGTCGAGCAACACGCGGCAGACGGGCAGGTCGTCGGTGAACGGAGCCTGGACGAACGCCGACGTCCCGAAGAAGACGAGACCGACGCGGTCGCCCTCGCGGCGAGCGAGGAACTCGTCGAGGACCTGCTTGACCGCCGTGAGGCGATCGACCCGCACGCCGGACGCGTCCGTGAAGTCCTCCGTGTCCATCGACCCGGAGAGGTCGACGGCCAGCAGCAGGTCGCGCGTGGCGACCGTCTTCGTCTGCGGCTCCCCGACCCACTGCGGCCTGGCCAGCGCGGAGAGCACGAGGAGCCAGGCCGCGACGAACGCGACCCCCTGCAGTTTCCGCCGCCGGGCGACGACGGTCCCGCGCGTCGGCTCGCGCCCCAGCACCTCCGCGAGCCGGCCGACGAACGGTGCGTGGACCGCATCGCGCTGGCTCTCGAGGCCGGGCAGGGTCCGGTGCAGGATCAGCGGCAGCGGGAGCAGCAGGAAGACCCACGGCGCGGTGAGCGAGATCATCCGTGCGCCTCCCACGCGGGTCGCTGCGCGCGGATCCACGCGTCCGCCGCGCGCAGGAGGCGCTCGAGCGGCTCGCGCTCCTCGCTCCGACCGCCGCCGTAGGCGAGCGCGCCGAGCGTCTCGCCCGCGCCGGCGGAGAAGCGGCCCGCGCCGCCCGTGCGGTCGAGGAAGTCGGTCCACGCGTCGCCCGAGAGCGGCGCGACCTCCTCGCGCGGGTAGGCCGCGAGCGCGACGCGCTTGAGGAGTTCCGGCAAGTCCTCGAGCCGGTCGCCAGCCCGCAGCGCATCGAGCTCCGCCAGCGCGGCGCGGCGGTAGCGCAGGGCGCGGTGACGCAGGGCGAGCCAGACCGCGACGACGACGAGGGCCGCGAGGAGCGCGAGGCCGAGCGCGATCCAGCCGGGCGCGGTCGGCCCCATCGAGACCTCGGGCGGCGGAACGATGTCCTGCAGGCCCGCGAGGCTCTGCCGGGCGGATCCGTCCTGGATCACCGCGCTCCCCCAGCGGCTCGGCCGAGCTGTTCCAGGACCTGGTCGACGACCTCGCGCTCCGGAGAGAGGAGCAGCAGCGGGACCTCGAGGCGACGGAAGAACGCGCGCGCCTCGGCGACGTCGGCGTCGAAGCGTTCGCGGAAGCGCTCGCGGACGTCCCCGGCGGACGTGTCGACCTCGACCTGCAGCCCTTCGCGCTCGAAGGCGAGCCGACCGGCGCGCGGCAGGCTGCGCCCGATCGGATCGAAGACACCGACGGCGATCACGTCGTTGTGGGCCGCCAGGCGCTTGAACCAGCGCTCGCTCTCGGCGTCCATACCCTCGAAGTCGCTGATGACGCACACCAGGTGGTCGTGCGTGGCGGCGCGCGCGGCGCGCTCGAGCGCGACGTTCAGCTGCTTCGGGTCCCCGGGCGCGTCGGGCGCCGCCGCGAGCGCGCGGTTGAGGCGCACGACCTCCTCCAGGACCTTCACGACCGCGTTCTTGCTGCGCTGCGGACGCAGGAAGCTCGACTCGCGATCGCCGAAGACGATCGCGCCGACGCGGTCGTCCTGGTCGAGGATGCGCCAGGCCGCGAGCGCCGCGGCCTCGGCGGCCACGACGGACTTCATCTTGCGCCGGCTGCCGAAGAACATCGACACGCGCTGGTCGACCACGAGGATGGCGGGGCGGTCGCGCTCCTCGGTGTAGACGCGCACCTGGGGCTTGCGCAGGCGGGCGGTCGCCTTCCAGTCCATGTTGCGCGTGTCGTCGCCCGGTCGGTAGGCGCGGATCTCCTCGAAGTTCAGGCCGCGGCCGCGCAGGCGCGAGGCGTGGCGGCCGGCGAGGAGGCTCGTGATGGGCTGCCGCGGCAGGAAGTGGAAGCCCCGGGCGGTGTGCTCGAGGCGCAGCAGCCCGCCGAGCTCGGCGTGGACGCCCGGGGCCGCGCCTTCGTTCGCCATCGCTCAGGCCACCGCGACCTGCTCGAGGAGCGCCCGCAGCACGTCGTCCGCGGAGACGCCGTCCGCGTTCGCCTCGTAGCTGAGGGCGACGCGGTGGCGCAGGCAATCGTGCGCGACGGCGCGCACGTCGTCCGGCAGGACGTGGTCGCGGCCCTGCAGCCAGGCGTACGCGCGCGAGGCCTTGTCCAGGGAGATCCCGCCGCGCGGGCTCGCCCCGACACGGATCCACCGGGCGAGGTCGTCGGAGTAGCGCCCGGCGTGGCGCGTGGCGTCGACGATGTCGATGATGTAGCGGTCGATCGCCTCGGCCGGCCGGACCGCGGCGATCTCGGCGCGCGCGTCGAAGACCGCCTGCTGCGGGATCACGCCCGCGTCGTCTCCCCCGCCGCCGCTCGCCTCGCTGCGCACGAGCCGGAGGACCTCGATCTCGTCCTCGGGAGCGGGGTAGTCGATGAAGACGTGCATCAGGAAGCGGTCCATCTGCGCCTCCGGCAGCGGATAGGTGCCCTCCTGCTCGATCGGGTTCTGCGTCGCCATGACCATGAAGAGCGGCGGCAGCTCGTGGGTCGTGCCGGCGACGGTGACCGTGCGCTCCTCCATCGCCTCGAGCAGCGCGGCCTGCACCTTCGCCGGCGCGCGGTTGATCTCGTCCGCCAGCACGATGTTCGCGAAGATCGGCCCGGGCTCGAAGCGGAAGACGCCCTTGCCGCCCTCCTCGTGATAGATCTCGCTGCCGGTCACGTCCGAGGGCAGCAGGTCGGGCGTGAACTGGATGCGGCGGAAGTCCGACTCCAGGTTCCTCGCCAGACCCTTCACGGCGCGCGTCTTGGCCAGACCCGGCAGGCCTTCGACCAGCACGTTGCCGTTGCAGAGCAGGGTGAGCAGCAGGCGTTCGACCACGGCCTCCTGGCCGAGGATCGAGCGCCCCATGCGCTGCTTCAGATCGAGGATGGTTGCGCGCGTCGTCATGATTTGCGGGGCACGCCCGCGCCGGTTCGCCACGTCCGTGAAGCGGGGCCGAGGCGTGCTCGGCGACGCTCCGGTCTTCGAACGAGGAAAGCTATCAGTGTCGGTTTCGGGCGTCCACTCCGGGCCCCACGCGTGCGCACCGTGTCGAACGTTGTCGCCCGCGAGGGTGCGACCTAGGATCTGCCCATGATCGCATCGAAGCGCAGCCAGAGGACCGGTTCGCAGCGCGTGTGGAGCATCCTCGCAGGGTTCCTCGCGACGCTCGGGACGTCTCACGCCGCACCCCGGTCCGAGGCGGATGCACGGCCCCGCCTCATCTTGCAGATCACGGTCGACCAGCTGCGGGCCGACCTCCCGCGGCGCTGCTTCGAGCGCTTCGGCGAAGGGGGCTTCCGGTACCTGATGCAGGAGGGCATCCGCTACGACAACGCGCATCACCGTCATGCGAACACCGAGACCGTGGTCGGGCACACCACACTCGCGACCGGCGCGGATCCCTCGACCCATGGAATGGTCGCGAACGTGTGGTTCGACCACTCGAGCGAGTCCCTGCACTACAACATCGAGGACCCGCGCTACCGCCTGCTCACCGAGGGGGCCTCGGTCGACCCGAGCTCCGAGATCGATCCCACGCAGAAGACGGCGAGCACCGAGGGCCGCTCGCCCTCCGCGATCCTGGTCTCGACCTTCTCGGACGAGCTCGCGCTGTTCACGGCGGGCGAGGCGAAGGTCTTCGGCGTCTCGATCAAGGATCGCGGCGCCGTCACGCTCGCCGGACATGCCGGCAAGGCGTTCTGGTTCTCGAAGGCGAAGGGCTCGTTCGTGACGAGCAACTACTACTACGACGCCTATCCGGACTGGGTGAACGAGTGGAACGCCGCGCGGCCGGCGGACGCGTGGGCGAACACCACGTGGGAGCTCCTGGGTGCGCGGGACACGTACACGCGCGGAGCTCACGACGATCGGGAGTACGAGACGAACCTGCCCGGCTGGGGCCGCACGTTCCCCCACGCCTACGGGCCCGCGGACTCGAAGTACTACACGACGTTCCTCACGCTGAGCCCGGCCGGCGACGAGCTGACCGTGGACTTCGCGAAGGCGCTCATCGCGAACGAGCAGCTCGGTCGGGACGACGTGCCGGACTTCCTCTCCGTCAGCCTCTCCTGCACCGACTACGTGGGACACATCTTCGGCCCGTCGAGTCTGGAGAGCGAGGACAACCTCCTGCGGCTCGATCGCACGCTCGCGGACCTGCTGGCCTTCGTGGACCGCGAAGTCGGGCTGGCGCGGACCCTGGTCGTGCTCTCGGCCGACCACGGAGCCGCCGAGGCCCCGCCGTACCTGAACGAGCTGGGCCTCGACGCCCGCTACATGGACTTCGACGCGCTGCGACGAGCACCGGCGATCCGGGCGCTCTACGAGCGCTTCGGGGTCGGCGAGGAGCTCTTCGAGACCTACTTCCACCCCTACCTGCACCTGAACCGCGGCGTGATCGCGGAGCGCGGGCTCGACCCCGCGAGCGTGGAGCGGGCGGTCGCGGAAGAGCTCGTCAAGTTCGAGGGCATCGCCCTCGCGTTCGGCCGCTCCGACCTCCTCACGCAGCGCATCCCGGGTACCGCCGAAGCGCAGCGCGTGCTCAGGAACCACCACCCCGCGCGTTCGGGCGACGTCTACGTCGTCCTCGAACCCGGCTGGTTCGTGAACGACATGGACGGCCTGACCGTGGCGACGACGCACGGCTCGCCGTGGCGCTACGACACCTACGTGCCGATCGTGTTCGCCGGCATGGGCCTCGAACACCAGGTGATCACGCGCCCGGTCGAGACCGTGGACGTGGCCGCGACGCTGGCGCTCTTCCTCGGCGCGAAATTCCCTTCGGGATGCGTCGGCGAGCCGCTCGAAGAGGTGCTCGCTCGCTAGTTAGCCCGGATTACAGCTGCCCCTGGATCGGGAACAGCCTCATGAAGCCCACGCCGAAGCGCTTCCAGAACCCGGTGTCCGGCTCCTTCTCGAACTCGACCCGCTCGCCGGCGTTCCATCCGACCCAGCGCAGCTTGCCCTGCTCGTTCAGGACGACCTGGTAGGCCTGCTCGGGCAAGGCGGAATCCAGGTTGTCCAGGACCCGGGACGCCAGGCCGGGATCCTCGAGCAGGATGCCCATCTCGGTGTTGATGAAGGCCGAGCGCGGATCGAAGTTGAACGAGCCGATGAACAGCACGCGGCGGTCCACGCAGAAGGCCTTGGTGTGCAGCGTGGCTCGCGAGGACTCGACTCCGCCGCGCTCCGCTCCCGCGACCTGCGCGTCGGACCGCACCTCCCAGATGTCGACGCCCATCTTCAACAGCGGCTTGCGCGCCGGCGTGTAGCCGGAGTGCACGACGGCGTGGTTGTTCGCAGCCAGCGAGTTCGTGACGACGCACACCTCGACGCCGCGCTCGCGCAGGCGGCGGAAGCCCTCGATCCCGGTCTTGCGCGGCACGAAGTACGGAGAGATCAGGACGAACTCCTCGCCGGCTCCTTCGATGGCCTGCCGGAGGGCCGACACGATGCCCTCGTCGTTCTCGTCGCGCTTCGTGCCGGCCTTCGCCGGCGAGTCGTAGACGAGCTCGTACCCCGACCAGGTCAGCACCTCGCCGTCCGTCTCGTCGCGGGTGATGACCTCGACGATCGTCGCCGCCAGGGCCTTCCCGTACGGACCCGCCTCGACGCCCTCGAGCTTCGCGGCGAGCCGCGCTCGAAACGCGCGCTCCTCGCCGGCCGGGTCGTCGGGCGCGTCGACCAGCGCGGGCACCGGGACCGCGAGGCGGTCGTTCCAGTAGAGGTCGAACATGTCGGAGACGTCCCGGACGACCGGGCCGAAGCCGATCACGTCGAGGTCGCCGAAGTTGACGTCCTCGCGGGCCGCGAAGTACTCGTCGCCCACGTTGCGGCCGCCGATCACGGTGACCTGGTTGTCCGCGCTGAACGACTTGTTGTGCATGCGCCGGTTGACGCGCCGGAAGTCCAGGGCCCCGGAGAATATTCGCCAGCGACGCGTCGGGAAGGGGTTGAACACGCGCACCTCGACGTCAGGGTGCGCATCCAGGACCCACATCCCGCGGTCGTAGCCCGCCGTCTGGATGTCGTCGACGAGGAGGCGCACGCGCACGCCGCGATCCGCCGCGCGCAAGAGTTCGCGCAACAGCAGGCTGCCCGTGACGTCGTCGGCGATCAGGTAGTACTGGACGTCCAGGCTGCGCTCCGCTCGGTCGGCGAGGATCAGGCGCGCCGCCAGCGCGTCGATTCCGTCGCTGAGCAGGTAGAAGCCCGACTCGTCGGGCGCGCCGCCTTCGAGGCCCGCGGCCAAGCGGCCGAGATTCGTATCCTGCGTGTCGGCGAGAGCGCGGCTTTCGACCTTCGGATAGTCGAAGTCGACCGACGCGCAGCCCGCGAGCAGCGCCCCCACCCCGAGGAGAAGGCACCGCGCGGCGATCCGGCGCGTCGTCCCACGATTCGCGGAGACTGCGCGCCGAAGCGGTCGGAAACACCCGTGCGCCATGATCGTCCTCCCTCCGCGGTCCCGTGCACCCTCGGGGTCGGCGGCGAGTCTAGCCCCGACGAATCGCGACGCGTAGATCGAACCGGCTCAACTCGGTGCCTGCCGGCGCTTTGCGGGCGCCGGCCCCGGCCCTATGGCTCCTCGCGGGGTGCGCGGTCATCATGCGCTCGAGATGAAGCGAGTCCTGGTCCTCTACGCGCACCCGCGGCCCGATCGCTCGGAGGTGAACGCGTTCCTCGCCGCCGCCGCGCGGCAGGTCGAGGGCGTCACGTTCGTCGACCTGTACGCGGAGTACCCGAGCTTCGAGATCGACGTCGACCTCGAACAGGACCGCCTCGTGAACCACGACGTGATCGTGTTCCAGCACCCGGTGTACTGGTACTCGTGTCCCGCGCTGCTCAAGGAATGGCAGGACCTCGTGCTCGAGCACGGCTTCGCCTACGGCTCGCAGGGGGACGCGCTGCACGGCAAGGTGCTGCTCAACGCCGTGACCGCCGGCGCGCGCGAGGGCGTCTACGACAACGCCGGCCAGTACGAGCTCAGCCTGCGTCAGTACTTCGCGCCCTTCGAGCACACCGCGATCCTGTGCGGCATGCGCTACCTGTCCCCCTTCGCGCTCTACGCGGCGGGGCACGCCGCGGAAGAGGGCCGGTTGAACCAGCACGTCGAACGCTACCGGCGACTCCTGACGGCGCTCGTCGAGGAGCGGCTCGACCTGGCCGCCGCCCAGCGCACCGACTGCCTCCGGGCCGACCTGGAGGGCCTGATCCGGCACGCAGGGGAGTCGCGCTGATGGAAGCCCTGCAGCACGCGTTCCTGTACCTGCTGGCCGCCGTCGTCGCCGTGCCGATCGCGAAGCGACTGGGCCTGGGATCGGTGCTCGGATACCTGATCGCCGGCGTGGTCATCGGCCCGGTGCTGGGCCTGGTCGGTTCGGAGACCGAGGAGATCAAGCACTTCGCCGAGTTCGGCGTCGTGATGATGCTGTTCGTGGTCGGCCTCGAGCTGAAGCCCGGGATGCTCTGGCGCATGCGCGGCAAGCTGCTGGGGCTCGGCGGGCTGCAGGTGTTCGCGACGACGGTGCTCTTCACCGGGATCGCGATCGCGGTCGGCCTGGACTGGCGCAGCTCGCTGGCCATCGGCATGGCGCTCTCGCTCTCGTCGACGGCCATCGTGCTGCAGACGCTCGGCGAGAAGGGCTGGCTCAAGTCGTCCGCCGGGCAGTCGTCCCTCTCGGTGCTGCTGTTCCAGGACATCGCGGTGATTCCGATGCTGGCCCTGATGCCGCTGCTCGTCCTCGCCTCCCCGACCGCCGCCGAGGGCGCCGGCCACGGCGGCAGCGCGCTCGAGCACCTGCCCGGCTGGCTGCGGGCCCTGGCGATCCTGGGCGTCGTCTGCGGCATCGTCGCGGCGGGTCGCTACGTCATGCGCCCGGTGTTCCGCTTCATCGCGGCGACGCGGCTGCGGGAGGTCTTCACCGCGGCCGCCCTGCTGCTGGTGATCGGGGTCGCGCTGCTGATGACGCTCATCGGCCTGTCCCCGGCGCTCGGGACGTTCCTCGCCGGCGTCGTGCTCTCGGACAGCGAGTACCGCCACGAGCTCGAGGGCGACATCGATCCGTTCAAGGGCCTCCTGCTGGGGCTCTTCTTCATCTCGGTCGGCGCGAGCATGGAGTTCGAGCTGCTGTTCGCGGAGCCGGGCACGATCCTCGGCCTGGCGGCGGGCATCATGGCGCTGAAGCTCGGCGTCCTGCTCGGAATCGGCAAGCTCTTCCGCATGCGCGGCAGCGCGTTCTGGCTGTTCACGCTCGCCCTCTCCCAGGCGGGAGAGTTCGCCTTCGTGCTGTTCGGGTTCGCGCAGACGTCCGGGGTGATCGCGGACGAGAACGCGCGCGTCCTGGTCCTCGCCGTCGCGATCACGATGATGCTGACGCCGGCGCTGTTCCTCGTCTACGAGCGCGTCATCGCCCCGCGCGCCGTGGACGTCGGAGGCCGCGACGCGGACGCCATCGACGAGCCCGGAACGGCCATCGTCGCGGGCGTGGGCCGCTTCGGACTCGTCGTCAGCCGCATGCTCGTCACCAGCGGGCACAAGGTCGTGGTCCTCGACCACGATGCCGACCTGATCGAGATCCTGCGCCGCATCGGGATCGACACCTACTACGGAGACGCCACGCGCAGCGACCTGCTCGAGGCGTCCGGCATCCGCGAGGCCAGGCTGTTCGTCGCGGCCCTGGAGGATCGCGAGCGGCAGGTGCAGCTCGTCGAGCACGTCGCCCGCCAGCACCCGAACTGCCGCATCGTCGCGCGCGCGTTCGACACCGAGCACGTGTTCGAGCTCGAGCGCGCCGGCGCCCACCACGTCGAGCGCGAGCTGTTCGAGGGCGCGATCAGCGCCGGCCGCCAGGCCCTGATCGAGCTCGGCACGCACCCCTTCAAGGCCCAGCGCCAGTCCCGCGCCTTCCGCAGGCACGACCGCATGATGGTGGACGACCTGCGGGAGCACTGGTCCGAGACCGGCCTCGACAAGAGCTTCGTGGGTCCCGCGCGAGCGCGGGTCGCCCAGCTCTACGAGATGATGCAGTCGGACCGCATGACCGAGCGCCACGACACGTCCGAGCGCGGCTGGACGCCTCCGCCCAGGGAGAGCGACCGGGGCACGGACTCCGGCCTGGCTCCGTAGTAGCGCCCGCGATCGACCGCGGCGAGTTCACCCCTTCGGGCGACGACCACTGGCGTTCCCGACCGCCTCCGACTCGAAGTTCGACCCCGCTTCCCTGCCGGGACCCGCCGAACCGATTCGGTGGGGATGCGAGCCGCGGGTAGAATCCGCGTCGCTCGAATCGAAGGCGACGGACCCTGTGTACGATCGCGCGCTCGGATCGGCAGACCACTTGGACCAGAGAGCGCTCCGCGAGGCGGAGCGAATGGATCGAGGCCCTCATGACTGTAGAAGCGAACTCGAACACCGAACTTGCACGCTCGCTCCGACGATGGCTCGCCTGGGTCGCGCCGGCCTTGCTCGCGCCGGCTGCGATCGGGCAGGAGATCGACCGCACGGTCCTGCCCATTCTCGAGCCAAAGGCGCCGACGTACACGGAGCTCGACGCGCGCAACGTCGAGGCCCCGCCCCGGTTCGAGGTCAAGGCGCCGGAGGGCGCGCCCAACGTCGTGATCGTCTTGATCGACGACATCGGCTTCGGCGGACCGAGCACGTTCGGCGGTCCGCTTCAGACACCGACCCTCGATCGGCTCGCCGCCTCGGGTCTGCGCTACAACAACTTCCACTCGACGGCCCTTTGTTCCCCGACGAGGATGGCCCTCAAGACCGGCCGCAATCATCACCAGGCCAACACAGGCTCCATCATGGAGACCGCGACGGCGTTCCCCGGCAATACCGGCGCCGTGCCGAACAGCGTGGCGCCGCTGGCCGAGATGCTGCGGCTGAACGGTTACAGCACCAGCGCCTTCGGCAAGTGGCACGAGACCGCGGCGTGGGAGACGAGCGTCTCCGGGCCCTTCGACCGCTGGCCGACTCATCAGGGCTTCGACAAGTTCTACGGCTTCATCGGAGGCGAGACGGACCAGTGGTATCCGTTGATCTACGACGGCGTGACGCGCGTGACGCCCCCGGAGATGGAGGAGTACCACTTCACGACGGACATGACCAACCAGGCGATTCAGTGGGTGCAGGCCCAGCAGTCGCTGACTCCGGACCGGCCGTTCTTCGTGTACTACGCGCCCGGCGCCGTTCACGCACCGCACCACGTGCCGAAGAAGTGGGCGGACAAGTACAAGGGTCAGTTCGACGAGGGCTGGGACAAGGTCCGGGAGGCCTCGTTCGCTCGCCAGAAGGCGATGGGATTGATCCCGGCGAACACCGAGCTGCCCCCGAAGGCGCGCGGGATCAAGGACTGGGACGCGCTCACTGCGGACGAGAAGAAGCTGTTCGCGCGCCAGGCCGAGGTGTTCGCGGGGTTCCTCGAGCAAACGGATCACGAGGTCGGTCGGTTGGTGACGGCCATCGAGGACCTGGGCGAGATGGACAACACGCTGTTCATCTACATCGCGGGTGACAACGGCACCAGCGGCGAGGGCGGCCCCGTCGGCATGTTCAACGAGATGACCTACTTCAACGCGGTGGCCGAGAAGGTGGAGGATCTCCTGCCGAAGCTCGATCAGTGGGGCGGCCCTTTCACCTTCCCGCACATGGCGTCCGGCTGGTCGGTCGCCTTCGACTCCCCGTTCTCCTGGATGAAGCAGGTGGCCTCCGACTTCGGCGGGACGCGCAACGGGATGGTCGTTCACTGGCCCGACGCGATCCCGGAGGGCGGCGAGCTCCGCAGCCAGTTCGGCCACGTGATCGACATCGCGCCCACGATCCTCGAAGCGGCGATGCTGCCGGAACCGAAGAGCGTGAACGGGACGCCGCAGACGCCCATGGCGGGCACCAGCCTGCTCTACTCGTTCAACGACGCCGGGGCGAAGGAGCGCCACACGACGCAGTACTTCGAGATCTTCGGCAACCGCGCCATGTACCACGACGGCTGGTTCGCCCGAACGATCCATCGCGCGCCGTGGGAGACCGCCGGTCTCCCGCCGCTCGAGACGGATGAGTGGGAGCTCTACCACGTGCGCGAGGACTTCAGCCTGTCGAACGACCTGGCGGACCGGAATCCCGACAAGCTGAACGAGCTCAAGGCTCTGTTCGACAGAGATGCCGAGAGGTTCAACGTCTACCCCATCGACGATCGCGTGATCGAGAGGACCAATCCCGCGGTCGCCGGCCGACCGGATGTGATGAAGGGGCGGACCTCGCTCACGCTCTACGACGGCATGAACGGCATGCTGGAGAACACGTTCCTCAACGTGAAGAACCAGTCGAAGAGGATCACGGCGGAAGTCGAGATCCCGGCGGGCGGGGCCGATGGCGTCCTCCTGACTCAGGGCGGGCGCTTCGGCGGCTGGTCGCTGTACATGAAGGACGGCAAGCCGGCCTACACCTACAACTTCCTCGGCCTGTCCCGCGACGTCGTGGCCGCGGACGAACCGATCGCCGCGGGCAAGGCGACGATCGTGCTCGACTTCGAGTACGACGGCGGCGGACCGGGCAAGGGCGGCGTGGCGACGCTCAGCGTCGACGGTCAGCAGGTTGCGAGGGGCCGCATCCAGCGAACCCAGCCGAACGTCTTCTCGGCCGATGAGACCGCCGACGTCGGTCTCGACAACCAGACCCCCGTGGCCGAAGGCATCGGGATCGGCCGCGACGAGACCCGCTTCACGGGCAAGATCGCGAAGATCACCCTGGAGGTGAGGAGCGAGAACGGCGCCCCATCCGAGGCTGCCGGGGAGCGCCAACGGTGATGACCGTCACCGAGCGCGCTGGGTCAGCTTGACCCCCAGGTCCTTTTCAGCGTAGATCGCGATGAACCTCCGGAGCCACTCGGCATCGCCCTTGTCCGTCACCTGGCGTTCGATGAGCGAGTCGTCCCTCTCTGTCGTCAAGTGCACGATGCGCCACAGATTCAGGGGATGTGAGTCCGTCCCCCTGACAGCATGTTCTACGTGAAAAAGGGGCTGATGGCTGCCGGCCCGGAGGACCGAGCCGTCGTCCTTCGAGAGTTCCGCTCTGCCGAAGAAGAGCACCGATTGTTCCTCGGAACTCAAATAGACTTCTTCCAGGACCTGTCCGTCGTCGACGCCTGTTTTCCAGGCGCGTTGCCGGCTAGCTCTCATCAAGACTTCTTCCCCATCCCTCAGCGGCTTTCGGCCCCACGCCTCGCCTTCACGCACGACGCCGGGAATGTAGGTCGCCGGGTCCCAGGCCTTCTTGACCTCCGCGTCCCACAGCATCGGTTTCGTGAGGCGGAGCTCTTTGCTCGTGGAGACATGGTCGAGCAGCAGGGCATTCACATCGACAGGATCGGGTTCGATTCGAGTGTGGGCCGGGTCGTTCCAGGCTCGCTCGAACTCCTCTCTTGCCTTTGAGAAGGAAGAATGAGTGGTCATGTGTCCCTCAGCGCTCCGGCCGAATTTCGAAGAGATGGTGGGCGACCAAGCCTCCAACGGCTCAGCCTCGGGGCCCCTGGCCGTACGACACTCTCTGGCCCTGTGAACGCGAACAGGAAAAGGATACCGGTGCTGGTCCCCGTCACAACCATCTTCGCACGCCAGGTACGAGCGGGTTTCGAGGTTCAGTACGAGGAATGGCTCGCCGGGATCTCCAGGACTTCCTCGAGCTTCACGGGGAACCAGGGAACGACGATCCTCCGCCCCGCCGAGGGTCGCGACGAGTACATCGCGATCACGCACTTCGATTCGGCCGAGAACCTGGAGCTGTGGCTGCGCTCCACCGAGAGGGAGCGCTGGCTGGAGAAGCTCAAGGCGATCGACATCTGCCGCGAGGAGGTGACGTCTCTCGCCGGCATGGAGCGCTGGTTCACGCTTCGCGATCGGGGGGCGACCCGACTTCCTCCCCGCTACAAGACCGCGACCCTGATTCTCCTGGGGCTCTATCCCCTGGTCCTGCTCCTGGACCTGGCGTTGAGCCCGGTGCTCTCCGGCCTCCCCGGCCCGCTCCAGGTGCTGGTGTCGCTCGTCGTCTCCGTCGCGCTCATGGTCTGGATCGTCCTCCCCTGGCTCACCCGTCTCTTTGCCGGGTGGCTCCATCCGAGACCCGAGCGTCGTCGGGGTCGAGAAGACCGAGAATGAGACTCGGTGACAGGGCAGGGGTCCGGGACTCCCTCTCGTGCCCTCACCGAGCTGCGAGCGACTCGTCCTCGGACCCGGCAGCGCGCCGTCCGAACAGGGTGTAGAGCGCGGGCAGCACCATGAGAGTCAGGACGTTGTCGGCCAGCACGCCGCCGATGACGACCGTCGCCAGCGGGCGCTGGACTTCCGCGCCCACGCCGGTGTTGAGCGCCATCGGCACGAAGCCGAGGGCGGCCACGAGCGCGGTCATCAGGATCGCGCGCAAGCGCAGGAGGCGCGTCTCCTCCACCGCGCGCTCCAGCTCGAGGCCGTCCTCGTCGATCATGCGGCGGATCGTGGAGACGAGCACCAGGCCGTTCAGCATCGAGACGCCGGACACGGCGACGAACCCCACGCCGGCGGAGATCGTGAAGGGCATGTCCCGCAACGTGAGTGCGGCGATGCCGCCGAAGGCCGCGAAGGGCGCGCCCGTCGCCACGATCAGCGCGTCCCGGACCGTGCCCGTGCTGAGGAAGAGCAGGAAGAGGATCGCGCCGAGGGCGATCGGCACGATGATCAGGAGACGCTGCGAGGCGCGCTCCAGGTGCTCGAACTGGCCGCCGAGACGCACGAAGTAGCCGTCCGGGAGCTCGACTTCCCTGGCGATGCGCTCCTCGGCCTCGTCGACGAAACCCTTCAGGTCGCGGCCGCGCACGTTGGCCTGCACGACCACCCGGCGCTTCTGCCACTCCCTCGTGATCGTCGAGGGTCCCTCCACCTCCCGGATGCTCACGAGCTCGGTGATCGGGACGCGCTGGCCGGAGCTCGTGGGCACGCGCAGTTTGCGCACGGCCGCCGGATCGGCGCGGTAGCGCTCGTCGAGGCGCACGACGAGGTCGAAGCGCTGCTGGCCCTCGCGGATCTCGCCCACGCGGAGCTCGCCGAGCGCCTCGACGAGGTCGAGAACGTGCTGCGCGGAGATGCCGTACCGGGAGAGGGCCTCGCGGTCGACCTCGACCTCCAGGACGGGCTGGCCGGTCACCTGCTCGGCGGTCACGTCCGCGGCGCCGGGGATCGCCTCGAGCACGGCCTGCACGTCGGCGGCCGCGGCCTCGAGCACGTCCAGGTCGTCGCCGAACACCTTCACGCCGAGGTCCGCGCGGATGCCCGCGGTCATCTCGTTGACGCGCATCTCGATCGGCTGGGTGAAGATCGCACGCATGCCCGGCATCACCCCGAGCTCCGCTTGCATCGCGGCCGTCAGGTCCGCCTGGGTCGTCGCCCGTGTCCATTCCGAGCGCGGCTTCAGCGTCACGAACACGTCGGTGACCTCGAGCCCCATCGGGTCCGTGGCGATCTGGGCCGTGCCCGTGCGGCTCCACACGTCGCGGATCTCGTCGTGGAACTCGTCCAGGAGCAAGCGCTCGAGCTCGCTGCCGTAGCGCACGGACTCGTCGAGGGCCACGCCGGAGAGGCGCACCGTGTTGATCACGAGCGCCTCCTCGTAGAGCCTCGGAATGAACGCGCTCCCGAGGCCGGAGGCCAGAAAGCCGCCGTACACGAGGACAAGCGCCCCGGCGGCCACCACGCAGCGGGGGAAGCGCAGCGCGATCCGGACGACCGGCCGGTACACCCACTGTGCGGCCCGCACGAGCGCGTTCTCGCGCTCGTGGCCGCGCAGCCGTCCCAGGCCGAAGCTGACGAGGACGGGGATCAGCGTGAGCGAGAAGATCAGCGAGCCGGAGAGGGCGAAGATCACCGTCAGGGCCATCGGCCGGAACAGCCGCCCTTCGACTCCTTCCAGGAGCAGGATCGGAAGGTAGACGATGAGGATGATCAGCTCGCCGAACATGGTCGGCTTGCGGACCTCCAGCGTCGCGTCGCGGACGACGTCCAGCGTCGGGCGCGTGCCGCCTTCCTTGCCGAGCCGGCGCACGCAGTTCTCGACGATGATGACCGAGCTGTCGACCACCAGGCCGAAGTCGATCGCGCCCAAGCTGAGCAGGCTCGCCGAGATCCCGAAGCGCAGCATCGCGTTGAACGAGAACAGCATCGCCAGCGGAATCGCGACGACCACGATCAGCCCGGCGCGCAGGTTTCCCAGGAAGACGAACAGCACGGCGATGACCAGCAGCGCGCCCTCGAGCAGGTTCTCCTCGACCGTGCCGATGACCCGG
>CAYGPA010000035.1:0-19982 GCA_964351535.1 uncultured Planctomycetaceae bacterium | reverse complement strand
TCCACGGCGCCCGGAGGGGAATTCCGAGCGCACGACTCTCGGGGGAGCGTCCCCGCCACGGGCCGATGCGCGCGGACGCCGGCCTACCCGAGGTCGTCCGCCCCTCGCGCGACGAGCACGAAGCTGTCGTGATCGGCGGGCCCGTCGGCTGCGGTGGGGAGCCCGAGGTCCTGCAGCAGCGCTCGACAGCGGGCCGCCTCCCGCCGCACGGGCAGGAGCACGCGCATCGGCGGCCAGGCGTCGCTCAGCCAGGTCGCCACGGTGCGGAGCAGGTGGGTCTCGAGGCCGGTGTCGAGCTCGGCGTCGATCACCCACCACGCCAGCCGGGCGCCGCCGTCCCAGGGCTCGAGGTACACGCAGCCCACGCAGGTCTCGCCCCCAGGGTCGAGCACGGTGTACGCGAAAGCCTCGCGCGCGTCGAACTCGGCGCGGTGCCCGGCCAGATCGGCGACGTTGTCGGCGAGCGTGAAGCCGTCGGCCGGCCAGCCGTTCCAGCGCAGCTCGTCGCGCAGACGGTGGCGGCTGCCCAGGATGGCGACGAGGTCGAGCTCGGCCACGGTCGGGTCGAGCACCGCCAGCCGCGCACGCGCGGTGCGTGGGGGAGACGGAGGCACGAAGTCGGCGCGCCAGGGCGGCACGCCGGCGCCGCGTCGCTCTCGGTTGGACATGGCCGCATCGTAGGACCGCCGAAGACGCGTTCCAGGAGCTCGGGCCCAGGTCAGGTGCCGACGAGGAATGCGCGGCGAGGTTCGCAGGCCGACGGCAGCGCCGGGCACGACCAGGGCACGCCAGGCGGCGGCCGGCCGCAGGTGGCCCTCAAGCTTGCTCCCCGTCTTGCCGACACCAGCTCTGCAGGTCGTCGCGAGGCAACCATGTCACGAGTCGCGCTCTTCGGTCTTCTGGCACTGCTTCTGGGAGGGATCGCCCTGTCCGGGGAACCGGATCCGGTGCGCCTCGCTGCCGCTCAGATGGGCACGCTGATGCGGGAGCCCGCCGAGTTTCCCTCCGAGGGCGACTGGCGCGCGCGGCTCGACGCCGGCGACCGGGTCGAGATCGACGGCCAGGACGCGGAAGTTCTCGCGCGAGACGGGGACCGTGTCACGCTCCGCGTCGTGAACCGGTCCGAGGTCGTACGTTCGGTCGGCGAGGTCGAGCGGCTGGTTGCCTGGCGCCCCTTGTGGCGCGTTCTGCTCGAGGGCCCCTGCGCCCACCCCACCGACGACGGCACGGTCGAACTGTGGGTGCGCGGTTACCGCATGGACCTGACGCGGACTGCGTGGAAGGACATTCGCCTGAACGCGCGCGTGTTCGAATCGGTCGTGCGCAGCCTGCGCTCGGTCGCGTCCGAGCAGGGCATCGAGTTCGAGATCGTCGAGAGGACCTCACCCACCTTCCCCGGACTGGTGATGTTCGCAAGCCACGATGCGTCGTCCCTCTCGGTCGAGTTCACCGACCCCGAGGGCACGTCGGTGAGCGCAACGCGGGCCTGGACGCCGCCGGGACGGGAGACCCTGCTGCCCTCGATCCTGGCCATCTTCGCCGCGGTGCTCTTCCGCCGTCCGCTGCTGGCCCTGTTCTGCGGCGTGCTCACCGCCGCGTTCGTCCAGGCGCGCCATGAGGGCTCCAGTTGGCTCGGCGGGCTGTGGCAGGCGCCGTTCGCCATCGTCCCCGGCCAGCTCGCGCGCACCCTGGGCGAGCCGAGCCACCAGGTCATCGTCGGCTTCCTGATCGCCATGCTGGCGATGGTCGGCGTCGTGCGCGGCGCGGGCGGCATGCAGGGTCTGATGATGCTGCTCGCACGCTGGGCCACGAGCGCGCGCCGCAGCCAGATCGTCACGTACGTGATGGGCATGGTGGTGTTCTTCGACCACTACGCGAACGCCGTGCTGGTCGGTGCGACCATGCGACCCATCTCGGACCGCTTTCGGGTCTCCCGCGAGAAGCTCGCCTACCTGGTCGATTCGACCTCCGCACCGGTTGCGGGACTGTCCCTGTTCTCGACCTGGATCGCCTTCGAGGTCTCCGCCTTCCAGCCGCACCTGCCCGACGCCGGCATGGGCCTGCACCAGGGCTACGAGGTCTTCCTGCGCACGCTCCCGTTCCGCTTCTACAGCCTGTTCACGCTGCTGCTCGTCGGCCTGATCGTCCTCAGCGGCCGTGACTTCGGACCCATGCTGCGCGCCGAACGCCGCGCACGTGCCGGCGAGCTCCTGCGCGAGGGCGCGCGCCTCATCTCGCCCACGTCGGCCGCGGCGGCCGCGCAGGTCGCGAGCATCGCACGTCCGCGGGCACGCACGCTGATACGCCCCCTCGCCGTGTTCGTGGGCGTGACGCTGGCGAGCACGCTCCTGCGCGGAGGACTGGTCTCGAACCTCGAATCCGGTCCGACCCTGGGCGCGCTCCAGACCGCGCTGCTGTGCGGCTGCGGTCCGACGGCGCTGCTGCACGGCTCCCTCGCGAGTCTCGTGACCGCGGTGGTCGAGGCCTGGCTCTGCGGAGCGCGTCGGTCCATTCTCCGCTCGGCCTGGAACAGCGTGCGCTCGGTGGGCACGGTCCTCGCGCTCCTGTGCCTGGCCTGGTTGTTCGGCGCTCTGTGCCTGCGCGTCGGAACGGCGAGCTTCCTCTCCGTGATGATCCAGGAGGGTCCCAATCCGCTGCTCCTGCCCGTCATCCTGTTCGCGCTGTCGGCCGCCGTCGCCTTCGCCACCGGCTCCTCCTGGAGCACGATGACGATCCTCCTGCCGCTCGTGGTCGGCATCGCCTACGAGGCGGGCCCCAACACGCCGGTGGGCGCCGAGCTCCTGGTGGTCATCGCGATCGGCTCCGTGCTCGAGGGCGCGATCTTCGGCGACCACTGCTCACCGATCGCCGACTCCACGATCATGTCGTCGATCGCGACCCAGTCCGACCACGTCGACCACGTGCGGACGCAGGCGCCCTACGCCCTGCTCGCGATGGCGGTCGCGCTGCTCTGCGGCTACTTCCCCGTGGTGTTCCTGGGCCTCTCGCCGCTCTCGAGCCTTGCGCTGGGCGCGGCAGCCATCGTCGGCTGCCTCCTCGCCTGGGGCCGCCGGGTTCCCGAAGCACCGGCCGCCCCTTCGTCCATCGAGTCACCCGGGCGCGTGGAGCCCGCGGGCCCCTCGGACCGGCTGGCCGCCTAGCCTGGACCCGGCGGACTCCTACGGGATCACATTCCCTCCGGCGTGCTGACGGGCGGGCCGTACACCATGGAGGTGTCGCTGAGCTCCCCGACTTCGGGGGCGAGCTGCCTGCCGAAGAGCTCCCCGACGGCATCGATCACCGTGCCGTGAGCCCTGGGGTCCAGCGTGTCCGTGCCGTCGAACGCGATCGGTGCGACCGCGGCGCGCCCGCCTCGACCGCGAGGCCGAAGGCGTGCGTCGCGACGCGCGGAGAGCGAGGAGCCCGGGGCCGCGCGGGACGCACGCGGGAGAGGCGGGAACAGGATTCGGATCCGGTCGTCGCCCGGTAGGGTGAGGTCCATGCTCCCGATCCTCACGCGGCTCGGCCGGGTCGTGCCGGCCTTCGGGGCCACCGCGATCGGAGCCTCCACGGCGCCGGGCGACGGGTATGCATCCCGGACCAAGGCGGACGGAACCCCGCCCGGCTCGGTGTTTCCGGTCGTGTGGGCGACGCGCCACGTGTCGATGGGCACGGCCGTGTGGCTCGCCATCCTCGCGACGACCGTGACCTTCGAGACCTGGCGGCTGAACGCGTAACGGCATGACGGTCCACCTGCGGCGGAGCGGGGCGTTGCTCTGGATCCTGGTGTCGGCCGGGTTGCAGTCCGCGCGCGGTCAGGGCGAGTTCGAGGGGGAACGCCTCGGGGGTCTCGCGCAGGAGCGCGTCGAGGCGATGGGGGAATCCGGGCGCGACGACGGGCTCGAGGACGGGGGGCTCGAGGACGAGGGGCTCGAGGACGGGGGGCTCGAGGACCGCGGGATCGATCTCGAGCTCTACTACACGGTCGACGTCCTCTCGAACGTCTCGGGCGGCGTCGAGCGCGCCACCGAGGTCCTGGGCAACGTCGACCTGCTGTTGACGGCGGACATGGAGCGGCTGCTCGGCTGGGAAGGCGGCACCCTGTTCCTGTACGGCCTCGCGAACCACGGCGGGAGCATCAGCGACGCCGTCGGTGACGTGCAGGGCGTCGACAACATCGAGGCGCCCGAGACCGCCAAGCTCTACGAGGCCTGGTACGAGCAGGTGATGCTCGACGAGCACTTCTCCGTGCTGTTCGGTCTCTACGACGTCAACGGGGAGTTCGACGTGATCCCGGCGGGCGCCCTGTTCGTGCACAGCGCCCACGGAATGGGCTCGGCGTTCGGCACCTCCGGCGTGAACGGCCCGTCGACGTTTCCCGCCACGTCCCTGGCCGCGCGAGTCCACGTGAAGCCGTCGGAGCAGTTCTACTTCCGGGCCGTCGTCGCCGACGGCGTCCCCGGAGATCCCGACGATCCGCAGGGGACGCAGATCGACCTGGACCGGGACGATGGCCTCCTGCTGGCCGGCGAGCTGGGCTACTACAAGATTCCCTCGGAGGGACTCCGCGGAAGAACGAGGCTCCTGAGGGACGACCTCCCGGTGTCCGAGCAGCGCTACGGGTACTTCGGCAAGTACGCCGTCGGCGTCTGGGGCTACACGACGGACTTCGACGACTTCTTCGCGACCGATCCGAGCGGCAACCCGCAACAGAACCGCGGCAGCTACGGCGTCTACGCGCTGGCCGAGCAGCACCTGTTCTACGAGGGCCGTGACCCCTCCCAGGGCCTCAGCGCCTTCGCGCGCATCGGGTTCGCGGACGACCGGACCAACCTGTTCGACCGCTACCTGGGCCTCGGCCTCGTCTATCGAGGCCCCTTTGCCGGACGGGACGACGACCGCCTGGGCCTCGCCGTCGCCGCCGCGCGCCTCGGCAGCGACTACCGCAACTCGATCGGCTCGACGGGCGCCCAAGTCGACGAGTGGGAAGTCGCCATCGAGCTGACGTACCGCGCCCGCGTCGCCTCGTGGCTGTACCTGCAGCCGGACGTCCAGTACGTGGCCAATCCCGGAAGCGCGCCGGGACTGGACGACGCCTTGATCGTGGGTGCCCGGATGGTGCTGTCGTTCTAGGCGGCGGCGCGCGCGCTCGTCGGCGCCGATCCAGACCCTCGCGTGCGGCGAGAGGCCGTCCAGGTCGCAGCAGAACCCAGAGCGGGACCGACCCGCCGCTGACAGGCAACGCCCGCGCCTTGGGCCGGACGATTCACGACGCGTAGATCGAGACGGCTCAACCGGTGTCTGCCGGCGCTTTGCGGGAGCCGGCCCCGGAGGCGACCTCTGCAGGTCGTCGAGGACGCCGGCGTTCGCAAAGTGCCGGCAGGCGCCGGTTGTGGCATTTCGGCTGCGTGCTCGTGAATCGTTCGGCCTAGTTCGTTCGCAGGTGGAACTCGTCCAGGCAGACGGGGGCTTCTCCGCTGGAGATCTCGTGCAGGATGTAGCCTCCGACCTCGCGCCGGTGCACCAGGAGGTCTCCCGAAGGCCGCAGGACCGGACCGCACGTCGTCCCGACGGTTTCCATCACGACCACGACCACGCGGCCATCGGAGTGCCCGGCCAGCACGGTCGCGGCGGAGTCGCCGGGCCAGTCGGGCGGCGGGGTGAACGGGCCCTGTAGCGGTACGCGCGCGCCGCCGAGGTAGTCGAGCCGTGTGCCGACGCATTGCGTGACGAGCGGGATCGCTTCTTCCGGCGAGGTGCAGGCCTGCGGGTCTCCGAGCTCTGCGCGGATCCGGGCGTGGAGCTCTGCGGCGTCGACGACGGCGGCGAGCGTGGGTGAGGGCGGGTTCGCGTCGCGCATGGCGAGCCAGCCGACCCAGCCCAGGCTGGCCGCGACGAGCAGGATCGCGGCCATCGAACGCAGGAGCCGCAGGCGGCGCACGGGCCGGACGGCGGCGCTGCGTTCGAGCACGTCCCGTGCCATGCGACCGACGTCGGACGGGGGCGCGAACGCCGCCCGCAGGCGGGCGTCGAGGTCCGGATCCCTCTCGCTCATGACGCTTCTCCCACCGTTCGCGCGCCTTCGGCGTCGGCGCCGAGCCGCTCGCGCAGCGCGCGGCGCGCGCGGTGTACGTGGCTCATGGCCGTGCCCTCGGGGATGCCGAGCACGCGGCCGATCTCGGCGTACTCCAGCTCGGACACGGACTTGAGCAAGAGACACGCGCGAGCGGTCGGGCGCAGGCCCTGCAGCGCCTGCACGAGCTCGTCGTCGAAGTGCCCGTGGTCGCCTGCCAGCTGGCCTCGCTCTCCGACGGGCGGATCGAGCTCTCGCGTTCCTGTCGAGGAGCGGAGCTCGGCCAGCGCGCGTTCGTCCTCGAGGGGCCGTCTTCGAGCCCGCGAGCGCACGTGATTCAGCGCGACGAAACGCACGATGCGTCCCATCCACGCCGTGAAGCTCGTCTCCGTGTCGAACTGGTGCAGTTTCTGCAAGGCGATCACACAGGCCTCCTGCAACACGTCCTCCGCCTGCGAGCGGTTCCCCAGCACCCCCGCGGCCAGGGTCCACAGGATCCCGGCCGCAGCCTCAAAGCGCTCGGCGAACTCCGGCGGCGAGAGGCTCGCACCCGGAGGACCGGCACTGTGGTCCGAAGGTGTCGGTACCCGGCTCGATCTCGGCATGTCGCTCGGCTGTACGTGTGGATGTCGGTGGCCGCAGCGCTTCTTGCACCGAATCTTTTTTCCTGCACCGCCGGTACAATTCGCGTGATGCGAGGCAGGTGGATTCGTTGCACGACGCTCGCGTTCGTCCTCACCGCCTGCGGCGGGAGTGGGCGCGAGGCCCAGCTCGACCCCGGCGTCGTCATGCCCGAACCGCGCGGCGGTAGCGACGTGATCGGTCGCGAGGTCGCGAGCCTGCTGCCGGCGCGGTGGATCGACGCGCCCGTGCCGTTCGGCACACCGGAAGCACCGCGGGCGACGCTCGTTCGCTTCTGGACCGATACCTGCCCGTTCTGCGCGCGATCGCTGCCCGCGATCGAGGAGCTGGGCGAACGCTATCGGGCGCGCGGCTTCGAGACGGTAGGCGTCTACCACCCCAAGCCGGCGCGCGACGTGGTCGAGGACGACGTCCGCGCCACGGCCGAGCGTCTGGGCTACACCGGCCTGCTGGCGCTCGACCCCGACTGGGCCTCGCTGCGCGCCCTCTGGCTGGACCGCTCGCGACCGGCGACGAGCTCCTCGTTCCTGCTCGACCACGACGGTGTCGTGCGCTACGTGCACCCCGGCCCGGAGTTCGTCGGCGACGACCTCGCGCAGCTCGAGCAGGCGATCGGCGTTCTGCTGGAGCCGGAGACGAGCGACTGACTCGGGGAGTCGGTCGCCGCCCGTATTCGCGCGGCCCGACCCCGAGACGCGAGAACGCGAGAGCCACGGGAACGCCTTCCCGTGGCTCTCGCGTGTTTCCGGGTTGTCCGCGAAGCGCCGCGCTCAACACCCGCCCGTGACGAGGTAGGTCTTGCCACGCCAGCGCAGGTAGATCATTCCCTCGAGCGATCCGACGAGCTCACGCACGTGCGTCGGCAGCGATTCGATGAGCGCCGCCGCCTCGGGCGTGCCGGGCGCAACCTGGCGGTCGTGCGAGAATTCCTTGCCGCCTCGACGCGCGTCCTCGAAGTCGTCCGTGAGGTCGTTGGCCACCCACAGGCCCTTGCCCGGCGCGCCGCCGAGACGGACGAAGTACTCGAACGAATCCGGGTCCTCGACCTCTGCGGGAGAGCTCACGAAGTTCGCGACCGTCGTGGCGGCGGGCGGGGAGAACCGGAACCCCAACGCCTCGGCTCTCGTGCGAATGGCGCCGCGGATCGCGAGGTCGAAGCCGCCGATGTTCGTCGTCGCCTGACGCTTCAGCTCCTGGGTCAGCAGGGCCTGGCGGAGCGGATCGAGCTCGTTGATCCGACCCTGTAGCTTCGTCCGTTCCTTCTGCATGGCAGCGACCCTCGCCACACGCTGGGCGTGCGTGAGCGCCCGCATGTCCTCGGGCAGGTCCTTCTCGTCCATCTCTGCCAGGTCGACCTGCCCGGTGCGGACCGCGTCGACGAGGTCCCACGACCCGCACGAGTACAGCTTGCCGGCCTTCGTCGCCGCCCGCGACGCCGCGTTGGCCGAGTTCAGGTTCACCGCGTTGGCGTCCTGCGCCGCCTGGTTGCTGCAACCGGCCGCGCCCGCGGCGCCGAAGGGGATGTAGGTCTCGTTGAGCTCGGCGGACAGCGCGATGAGCTCCTGGTCGTACGGCGTGGCGATCACGACCGACCCGTTGTCCTGGTCGATCATGGCGAATTCGCCGTTGCCCAACCTGCCGAGCTCCCTCCAGCCCGGCCGGACTTCACTGTCGTCGTCGCCGTAGACGCAGTAGATCGAGTTCACGTCGATCCCGCGTTCGCCTGCTTCCTTGCAGATGGCGCGGGCCGCGACCTGATCGTCCTGGTCGGCGGACTCGTTCCCCGCCACGAAGATCATTCGCAGCGCGTCCGCGGAGGCGTTCCAGTCGAGCTCCTGCAGCGAGGTCTGCACCACACGTCCGACGAGTTCCGTACCGCCGTTGGTCGTCAACCCGAAGAGCATCTGCGAGACGGTGTCGAGATCCTCGGTGAACGAAGTTTCGACTTTCACCCATCCGTTCTCGGAGCTGTTCCCGTCGTTGCCATAGCTGAGCAGAGCCACGCGAAGTCTCGGCGTGGGCTGCGCCTTGGCGAGATCGTTGACGATCGTCCACAGCTTCTGCCTGGCCGAGTGGATCAGGCCATCCATCGACCCGCTGGTATCGAGACAGATCGCCAGCTCGATGACGTGCTCGTCGATCGCGGCCAAGGTGTCGCGCGGAAGCGGAAGCTCGTCGCCACCGGCATCAGCCACGGGAGCAGCGAGAGCGCCGACCGCGAGGCCGGCCACGGCAAGGGACGAGACGAGAGCAGATTGGTTCATGACCACTTTCCTTGTTTCCTGAGGGACGATCGGTTCCGGAGACCTCGGCCTCCACGGGACGTAGATGTCGGGAACGGACTGCGTCCTTGCAGGAATCGAAGAACGCCGCCGACCGGCCGTGGCCGCGCCCGGGTGCCTCCGGGCGGAGGGCCTCGGGCAGCGGATCCAGGACTGAGGGGACCGGTGCGGCAGCGGGTTCTCTCGATGCCTTGGCGGCTGAGATTCCTGCTCGACTCGGGTCTGGCCCCGGCTCGCGCGGTACGAGCCCATGTCGGCGCTCCGTACTCGCCGTGGCGCCATCCGCGAGTTCTTCGCGCAGCTTCGCCGCGAGGCTGGCGAGCGGGGAGGCGGTCATGCCGATCGTCGACTCCGAGGGCCAGGACGAACCCTTCGCCCCAACACGCGCACAAACGACGAATTCTGAGGACAGAACCCTTGCGCCGAACCCGCCGGTGTTTAGGAACAGGGTCTCCACCGGGCACGGGCGCTCGTGCCCGGCCGCCCCCCACACGAAGGGAAAAACCGTGTCTCTCCGAATCAACGACATCGCGCCGAACTTCACCGCCGACTCCACCGCGGGCACCCTGGACCTGCATGAGTGGATCGGGGACAGCTACGCCATCCTCTTCTCACACCCGAAAGACTTCACCCCGGTGTGCACCACCGAGTTCGGAGCGGTGGCCCAGCTCGCACCCGAGTTCACCAAGCGCAACACCAAGGTGATGGGCGTCTCGGTCGACAGCGTGGAAGAGCACCACAAGTGGAAGCGGGACATCGCGGCCTTCGCCGGCGCCCCCGCGGACTTCCCGATCATCGACGACACCTCGCTGAGCGTGGCCAAGCTCTACGACATGCTCCCGGCGGAGGCCCACCTGCCCGACGGCCGCACCGCGGCGAACAGCGCCACCGTTCGCACGGTGTTCATCATCGGACCGGACAAGAAGATCCGCCTGACCATGACCTATCCCATGTCGGTCGGGCGCAACTTCGCGGAGATCCTGCGCGCGCTCGACGCCATCCAGCTGACCGACAAGGGCCCCATGGCGACCCCCGCGAACTGGAACCCCGGGAACGACGTGGTCGTGAGCCCCACTCTCGACGACACCCAGGCGGAGGCGAAGTTCGGCAAGCTGGACATCAAGTTCCCCTACCTGCGCTTCGCGAAGGCTCCGAAGTAGCCGCCCCCGCTGCTGTCTGAATCGGTAGCTGTCTGAATCGGCCGCTGGAGAGACCAGCGGCCGATCCCCGGGCGTGATCCCTGGATCGCGGAGTCCCGTGGGTCGCGGCCCGGCGCCGCGGTCGGGGGCAGATTGCGGTCGCGGCGCGGCTCTGCTATCCCACCGCGATGAACGCCCTCCTCGCTCCGTGCATCCTGCTCGCCCTGTCCCTCTTCGCGCCGCCCCTCGCCGCCTCCGGCGCGAGTGTCACGAAGACCATCCGGTACCAGCTCGACGGCGTGAGCTTCGAGAGCACGGTGGTCTACGGCGCCGGCCAGGAGGGGGCGCGCCCCGGCATCCTGATGGTCCCCAACTGGATGGGGCCGACGCCGGCGGCGGTGGAGAGGGCCGCGCAGGTCGCCGGCGACGACTACGTCGTGATGGTCGTGGACATGTACGGCGTCGACGTGCGCCCGCGCGATTCCAAGGAGGCGGGTGCCGCCGCCGGAGCGGTGCGGGCGGATCGCGCCCTCATGCGCGCGCGCGCCGCCAAGGCCCTGGAGGTCTTCCGGAACCAGGCCGGCGAGCTCCCGCTCGATCCGGAGCGCATCGCGGCGATCGGCTTCTGCTTCGGCGGCGGGACCGCGCTCGAGCTGGGCCGCACGGGCGCGCGGCTCGACGCGATCGTCTCGTTCCACGGCGACCTGCTGTCGCCGACGCTCGCGGACGACGCGGCCGCGACGCGCGCGAAGCTGCTCGTCCTGCACGGCGCCGACGACCCCTTCGTGCCCCAGGAGCACGTCCAGGAGTTCGTCGCGGCCATGCGCGCGACGGACGTGGACTGGCGGCTCGTGCAGTACAGCGGGACCGTCCACTCCTTCACCGACCCCGACGCGGCCATGACGGGCCAGGCCGAGTTCAACGAGCGCTCGTCACAGCGCGCATTCGCCGCGATGGCGGCGCTGCTCGACGAACTCTGGGGCCGGGGCGACTGACGTCGACGGCGCGCGCGTCGGGAGTTCCTGATCGAGGTGAAATCCGACCACGACGTAGCCGGCCCGCGGACGGGGACGACATCGTCATCGCGAGGTGCGCGGTCCCGGCACGACCGTGCCCGACGTGGCCGCGCCCTCGGCCCTCGACCGGCCGGGCCCGGTGCTCCACGCCTCCGGCGTGACCGATCGGAGCAACGACTTCACCCTCGAGATCCACATCGGCGACGTGCGCTTCGAGATCCCGTTCGTGCAGCGCTGAGCGGCGTCTCGTAGTCTGGCGCGCACATGGCGGCCCCGGGAGCGAGGATCGGGCCCTACCGGCTCGGCGAGGAGGTCGGGCGGGGGGCCAGCGGCGTCGTGTACGCGGCCGAGGACCCGGCGCTCGGGCGGCGGGTCGCGCTGAAGGTCCTGTCGGAGGACGTCGCGCGGACGGAGGAGCAGCGGGCCCGGTTCGCGCGCGAGGCGCGGCTGCTCGCGGCGGTCAGCCACCCGAACGTCGCCCTGGTGTACGGCGTGGTCGAGCAGGAGGGGCGCGTGTGGCTGGCGCTCGAGTTCCTCCCGGGCGAGACGCTGGCCGAGGCGCTCGAGCGCGGGCCGCTGCCGATCGAGGAGGCGCTGGACGTCGCGCGCCAGGTCGCCGACGGGCTCGAGGCGGCGCACGAGAGCGGCGTCGTGCACCGCGACCTGAAGCCCGCGAACGTGAAGCGCGCCGGGGACGGCTCGGTCAAGGTGCTCGACTTCGGCCTCGCCAAGCCGGTGCGCGAGGGCCCGGGCGAGTCGTCCGGGCTCACCACGGAGGGGCTCGTCGTCGGCACGCCGCTCTACATGAGCCCGGAACAGGTGCGCGGCCGGCCGGTCGACCGCCGCACGGACGTGTGGGCCTTCGGCTGCGTGCTGTGGGAGCTGCTGACCGCGCAGCGGGCCTTCGGCGGCGAGACGACGGCCGACGTCGTGCACGCGATCCTCGAGCGCGAGCCCGACGCGGCGCAGCTGCCCGCCCGCACGCCGCGGCGCGTGCGCGAGCTGCTCGAACGCTGCCTGCGCAAGGACGCGCGCCGGCGCCTGCGCGACGTCGGCGACGCACGCCTCGAGCTCGAGGCGGCGCTGCAGGAGCGCGCCTGGGTCCGCGCCGAGCCCGCGGAGGGCGACTCGCGCGCGCGTGGACGCCGCACGCCCGCCGCGCTGGGCGCGGTCGCGGCGGTCGTGGTCGCCGCGGCGCTCGGCGCGCTGGCCGGGCGGGCGTCGCGCGACGCCGCCGAGTCGCCCGCCCGCGTCCGCCGCCTGACGCTGTCGGTGCCCGGCGGGCCCAAGCAGACCTTCCCGCGGGTCACGCCGGACGGCGAGGCGCTCGTCCTCGAGCGCGCGGTCGACTCCACGCCCGAGGGCCGCAGCCTGGTACTGCGCCGCTTCGACGCCTTCGAGGACGTCCCGATCCCCGACACCGAGCGCGTGGACACGTACTGCTTCTCGCCGGAGGGCGATCGCCTGGCGGTCGTGCGCGTGGCGCAGCGGTCCTCCGCGCGGTACGAGCTGCTGCTGGTCACGGTCGACGGCTCCGAGCCGCCCACCTACGTCGGCCCGCTGCCGGACAGCCTGAACTCCGACGGCGCGGTGGCCTGGCTCGACGACGGCCGCGTCGCGATGGCCACGCGGCCCTGCAACCTGCTGCTCGTGCACACCGACGGCTCGGGGCGGATGGACGAGGTCCCCTTGCAGCTCGACGAGGAGATCTGGCCGCACGCGCCCGACGTGCTGGACGCGCTGCCGGGGAGCCGCGTCCTGGCGAGCTCGCTGCGCTACAGCGGCCACGGCGTGCTGCACGACCTCGTCGTCCTCGACCCGGCGGCGGGGACCCAGGCGCCGCTGGTCGAGGGCTCCCGCTACGGCGTGTTCCTGCCCCCGCGGCACCTGCTGTTCTCGCGCGCCGACGTGCTCTTCGCGGTCGGGCTCGACCCGAACTCGCTCACCCTCACCGGCGAGCCCGCGCCGCTCGCCAGCGGCCTGCGCACGTCGGCGACCTGGCTCAGCGGCGTGTTCCACGCGTCGCGCGAGGGCACCGTCGCCTGGTGGCCCGGCGGCCAGGTCGGGGGAGAGCGCCGGATCGTGCTCCTGGAGCCCGGCCGGGAGCCGGTCCCCTGGTCCGAGGAGAGCCTGCCCCTCGACGGCTGGATGCGCGTCGACCCGACGAGCTCCTACCTGACCGCCGTCGTCGCCAGCGCGTCGGGCAACTACGAGCTGTGGGGCGCGCCCGTGGACACGCCCGGGCTGCGGCCGTTGCGCACCGACCCCGCCTACGACCACTTCGGCGCGTTCGTCTCGGTCGACGCGCGCGAGCTGTTCTACGTGCGCTACGGACGGGGGACCGCCGAGCTGCTGCGCGGCTCGCTCGACGGCCCGGGCGACGACGAGGTCCTGCTGCACGACACCAGCCCGGGCGTGACGTACTTGTCGCCCGACGTGCTGGACGGCGGCCGGCTCGTGACCGTGCTGCGGCGCACCGCGGCGGGGCTCGGCCTGCTCGCGCTCGAGCTCGACGGCGGCGCTCCGGGGGAGTCCCGCGAGGTGTTCGCGGGCACCGGGCAGACCACCCGGCGCGTCCAGCTCAGCCCGGACGCGCGCTGGCTGCTCGTCTGCGAGCGCGACGAGCCGCTCGCGATCCGCCGCCACCGGGCGGACGGCTCGCTGGGGCCCCCGCTCCGCTTGCGCACCTCCGCGGGGGAGGGCTCGAACGCGTGGTGGTCCACGCAGGACCCCGGCCCGCCCTACCGCATCCACGTCATGCCCCGCGGCAGCGACTCGGTTTTCGTGGTCGAAGCGCGCGAGGAGGGCGAGGCCCTGGTCTTCTCGGAGCCGCGGCTGATCCACCGCCTCGAGGGCCGGACCTTCTGGGACGCCGCGACGGCCGGCGGCGACCGCTACCTGGCGATCCTGGCGGACCCGGACGAGGAGCAGGTCGACGAGGTCCGGGTGCTGTTCGACGCGCTCGCCGGACTCGAGTCCGACTGACCCACGCGCGCGGCGAGCTCCAGCGCCTCCGTCGCCCCGTGGCGCGCAGCCAGCCGGGGTCCCGTCCATCGTGAAGCGCGCGTTGATCTCGCCGAGCGGGTTCAGCACCTGGCGTTCCCCGAGCCGGTGGCGGTACGCGTCGATGCCGAACGGCCCGGCGCAGCCCGCGGTGTGCAGCGCGCAGCCGACGGTCTCGACCGTCCGCTGCAGCACCGCGCCGTCGGCCCCGTCGACCTCGCCGCGCGCGGACGGGGCCAGGGGCGGCGGCTCGGTGGGTTCCAGGCGAGATTCGCAGGCCGACCGGAGAGCCGGGCACGACCAGGTCACGCCAGGCGGCGGCCGGAGTCAGGACGCCGTGGTAGGTCGTGAGGAGCGGGCGCGGCCTGGGGAGCGCCTCCTGCTCGAGTTCCGATTCCAGCGTCGGTCGAGGATCCTCCTGATCATCGTCTGGATCTTCGGAGTGACCTATCGGCTCCTGGCCGCGTGGCCGCAGCTCGGACGGATCGCGCTCGGCCACGGAGGCGCCTCCCACGAAGGTGCCCTCGACTTCATCGACTGCTCGTGCTGTCCGAGGGCCCCGTCCGGATCCTCGGCGCGTGCGAAGCCCGCGTCGGGCTCGTGTTGACCACCTGGTCCGCCTCCCTCGCCTTCCTCGACATGCAGCGCGACCGGAGCGAGGTCCAGCGGTCCGAACAGGGAGAGTGAGGACCGGGCTCGTCGCGCGACGCTACTTCAGCCGCTCCAGCCGTCCCTTCCGGCGGACGATGTTCTTGTAGTCCCACTGGATCTCGCGGGATTCGGCCAGCCAGCGTTGGAGCTGATCGGTGTCGACCCGGTCGACCGACGTGTAGCGCGCTTCGGCGGCCTGGAACTTGCCTTCCTTCTCGAGGCCCGGCTCGGTGAAGGACTGGCCGCTCCAGAAGAGGAGGCGGACGCAGGCCTTGAGTTTGCTGTAGCCGGCGATCGGATTGCCGTCGAGAAACCACACCGGGTGGCCGTGCCAGATCTTGCTCTCCGCCTCGGGCAGGCCCGCGTCGATCTGCTCCGCCAGGAGGCGGCAGATCTCACGGTCTGCGGGTTCTCGGGCGTCGTTGTAATCCTGGATGTCGTCGTGCATGGCGGTCTCCGGTCCGTGACGTGCGCCAGGGTAGCGGACTCGGCCTCACGGCGCGGGGCTGCGACAGCCGTCGAGGGACATCATCTTTCGCGCAGTCAGGGGATACGAAGTTTCGCGCACGTCCGGTCGATGGTCGGATTGTCAGGAGCGCTCCTGGGGCGCTGTTCGGGGGGGCCGAGGGCGGAAGCCCCGTTCATCGGGGGAGCCGCGCGAAGCCAGCTCCGAGCTGGCTGATGCGGAGCGCGGCGGTCCGGGACCAGGGGGGCGCCCCGGAGCGGCCGAGGGCTCTCCCTCGCCGCGCGAACGGAGGACAAGGTCCGATTGGCTTCGCGCGGGCCCCGGGATAGCCTCCGCGGGCGTGTTGTCATGATCGTCGACCTGAACGAGCAGCGGGCGGGGGAACTCCCCGAAAACGACGTGTGTGTCGTCGGGTCGGGGCCGGCCGGGGGGACCGTGCGGCGGAGCTCGCGGGCAGTGGGCTGCGGGGTCTCGACCCTTCGCCCTCGAGTCCGCGGCGCGTGACGTGCCGGCTCCTGCAAGGCGACGCCGCCGATCCCGCGACGGGGCTCGCTCACGAACGCGCTCGAGCTCACGACCGGACCGTGAATGCGAGCAGCGAGTCGTCCCCCCAGCGGATCGACTCGCTGCTTCGCCAGCTCGTTCGAAGGGTCAGTTGCCGATCGTGAATTCGATCCCGTTCGAGAGTGCATCGCCGAAGGCGTCGCCGGAGTCGCGCTGAATCCACTGGGCCTGGACGACTTGTCCCGCGGTGAGCAGGGGGTCGACGCCGTTCTGGATGCGCTGGTTGAAATTGCGTCCCATCGCGCCCGTGCAGCCGCCGAGGCTCGGCTGCTTGCTCGGTTTGATGGGCAACCATCGGTGGAACGGCACCTTCACGCACAGCTTGCCGCCGTGGTAGTTCAGGTTGGAACGACCCGAGGTCCCGTAGATCATGAAGCCCGCCTCGGTCGTATCGAATCCGTGGGCCGTGACGCGAAACGGGGCGGTTCCGCTGGTACGCGGTGTGCCGGAGAACGACAGGAACGGGACGCATCCGCTGGAGGCGAGCTTGCCTTGGCAGTACAGCTCGGGGAAGGCCGGGCCCAGGTTGCGCACGAAGCTGTCCTGGAAGCCCAGGTCACCGGGAACCAGGTCGTTGGCGAACGACTGGAACGCGATCTGCGTGCTGTCGGCCGAGATCACCGCATTCGTGGACGTGTCGGAGCATTCCGAGCCGTCTTGCTTCACGCTCACGCGAGCGGTGCCCGTCGCCCAGTTGCTGACGCGCGAGCGGAACACGTCCCAGGAGCCGTTCGTGTCGCCGGCGACGAGATCGTCCGCGAGGCTGTCGTAGACGACGTAGCGTCCGTCGTCGGTGATGCACGGCCGTGTGGAGGGGCCGTTGGCGGTCTGGGGCCCCGGCGCGAGGCTGATCACGATCAGGTTGTTGGCGTCGCGATCACGCACGACGACGTCCACCGCCCCGTTGATGTCGAGCCCGCCGAGGGGTGCACCCGTGCAGAAGGCGACCTTGGAGCCGTCATCGGAGACGGAGGGAGCGTAGGACACGTCGGAGAGGGGGAAGAAGCCGCCGAACGTGCTCACGAGCTCGACCTGGCCCGTCTCGGCGTCGTACAGGAACACGTCCTGCGTGTTGTTGTTGTCCATCGCGACCAGGTTGCTCGCGTGACTCGTGTAGGCCACGAAGCGACCGTCACTCGAGATGTCGGGCTCGAAGGAACCCAGGTCGCCATCGGCGCCCAGCAACCCGTCGCTGGCGCGCACGACCGTGCCGTTGTGGCGGTCCACGACGAAGACGTCCGCTTCGGTGTTGGCGTCCCCCGGAACGAGCGTCGACGCGTAGCTCGTGAACGCGACGTGGCGTCCGTCGTCGGAGATCGAGGCCTCGTGGCTGCTTCCGTCGGCCGAGAACACCGTGCCCGGCGTGTTGGAGATCCGTTCTGTGGAACCGTGCAGACGGTCGTACACGTAGACGTCCGCGCTTCCGTTGAGGTCCCAGGCAGTGATGTTCGACGCGTAGCTCGTGTAGGCCACGAAACGGCCGTCGCCTGAGATGGCCGGGTCCACCGAGGAGCCGTCCGTCTGGGCGAACAGGTCCGAGCGGCTGATGAGCTCCACCGCGCCCGTCGAACGGTCCTTGACGTACACGTCGTAGTGCCCGTTCATGTCGTCGGGATGCATGTCGTCGGTGCTGCAGTGGAAGGCCACGTAGCGACCGCAGTCGGACATCGACGGCTTCTCGGAGTCGCCGAACGCCTGCCCACCACCGGTCGGCTCGCTCACGCGGGTCGTATTCTGGGCCCAGGTAGGCGCGCCCAGCGCCAGGCTGCACGCGATCAGGCCGAGCCGCATGCGCCGCCCGTAGCCTTCTTGTTCGCTCTTCATTTGGAGGGGGTCCTCGTCGCCGCGGGCGACGTGTCGTCGGATCGCCACCGGGACGCCCGGCCGTCTTGGTGCGGCGTCGTTCACGTCCCGCGCGGCGGCTCCAGCAAGCCACCACGTCGGCCTTCACCCGCTTGCCGTGCGAGCCTCGCGCTGCGACCGACAGGAATCTCGGAGATTCCGTCACGCGGCCACCGGCCGGCCCGCGCGCGCCGCCGCCGGTCGAACCGGCGCTGAGCCCGTCGCCGAGAGAGCCGGGTGAATAGCCGGGAAATCGAGAAGGGCCGCGCGCCGGGTTCTCGTGAGGAAGGTGCCGGCCGGTGGGATCGGCGTTTCCGATTCTCCTCGATCGAAGGCCCAGACATGAACCTCCAAGACGCACTCCCCGTTTCTCTCGTCCTGGCGGCGGGTTGGCTCGCCGCACCTGCCTCCGCCCAGCGGACCGTGGTGCCGCAACCCTCCGACCTCGCCCGGCTGCGCCACGCCGAAGTCCAGGACCTCGCCCTTCCGCAGCGCGGCGGTCCGCGCGAGCTCGTGTTCGTCGAGCTGATGGGCCAGCCCCGCGCCCTGGACCTGCAGTCGTTCTCGATGCTGTCGCAGGACTTCCAGCTGCTCGTGCAAACCGACGAGGGGATGGAGGTGCACCCCACGCCGGAGGTCCCGACGTACATCGGCACCGTCGGCGGCCTGCCGGGCAGCAACGTCATCGCGGCGGTCGTCGAGGGGGACCTTTTCGCGCGCGTGGTATTGCCGGAGGGCCGCGAGTTCTGGATCCAGCCGGACCCGGCGCGCGCGGCGCACCAGACGGCGCGTCACATCGCCTACGAGCGCGCCGACCTCGCGCCCGGCGATGCAACGTGCTCCGTCGCAGCGGTCGCTCCGCCGCTTCCTCCCGCCGAGGTCGAGCTCGCGCCGGGATTCCAGGCCATCGGCTCGACGTGCTTCGCGGTGACCGACATCGCCTTCGACACCGACTTCGAGTACTTCCTCGCCCTCGGCTCGTCGGTCACGGCCGCGTTCAACGACATCGTCGTGTTGATGGTCTTCGTGCAGTCCACGTTCACGATTCCCGGCATCTCCTACGAGATCGGCACCATCATCGTGCGTTCGTCGAGCGCCGACCCGTACTCGGACCCGGATTCGGGGTGCGGCGGCTTCGGCATCCTCGACGAGTTCCAGGCGGAGTGGAACGCGAACCAGACCGCGACGAAGCGCGACATGGCCGCACTCATGACGGGCAAGGCGTTGACGGGCAACATCATCGGTTGCGCCTTCACGGGATCGGTCTGCACCACGACGAGCGCCTACTGCATCAACGAGGTCGTGTTCAGCCCCTTCATCCTCGAGCGCGCCGCCCTCGTGTCCCACGAAGTCGGACACATCTGGGGCGCGTCGCACTGCGACTCCGATCCCAACTGCGCCATCATGTGCGCGACGATCACGGCCTGCTCGGGCAACGTCACGACGTTCTCGGCGGGCTCCCAGTCCGTCATCGAAGCGTCGCGCTCGGGGCAGACGTGCCTCGACGACCTCGTGTTCGTCGACGGCGCTCACACCGGCTCGGCCCTGGGGACGTCGGCCAGCCCGTTCACGAGCGTCTGTAGCGGCGCGGGGTGCAGCCTGTCGGCCGCGCCGAGGCGCGACGTCCGCATCGAGGCGGGGACGTACGGAGAGGCGCCCGTGACGCTCACCACCAGTGCCATTCTCCGGGCCCAGGGCGGCACCGTCGTGGTCGACTGAGCATCGCGCCGAGATCTCCGGGTCGGTCGCGCCGGTTCCGGCGTGCCGGCGGATAGGAACTCCAAGCGCAGGACCTCCCGGTGGTGGCTCGAGGTGGTCCGTGGCGTGACTCAGAGGGTGCCCGGTGGGCGTGAGCGCATGGCGCGGCCCGCGCGTCACCCCCGGGGTGGCTCGTGAGGAGGGGCGCTACCAGGCGAGCTCGGGCTCGGGCGGGGCGCGCGCCGGGGCCATGGGCGGCGGCTCGGTAGGGAGACCGAGCGGAAGGGATGTGCGGCTCCGGTCGGGGTCGCCGTGCTCGTCCAGCGAGCTCCTCGCCGGGGTGGTCGCCATGACGGGCTACAACGCGCGACCCGACCGGGGGTTGGGCGCGAACGCGCGACGGGCGTCGCGCGCGATCCGGCCGTGATACGCTGGCAGGTCCGCGGGGAGGGCCCGCGGAGAGGCCGGGCTAGCCGGTCGGAGGACAGGGAATGAACGTCGGACGCATCGCCCGGGGAGTCGCGGTCCCGGTCCTGGCGATCTCGCTCGCAGGGGCGCAGACGGTCACGCCGCTGGTCCGCGAGGGGGACGTGGTGACGGGCCTCG
>CAYGPA010000034.1:18266-20852 GCA_964351535.1 uncultured Planctomycetaceae bacterium | reverse complement strand
CCTGCTGCGGGAAGCGGAGGACCTGCAGCTCCAGGCGCGGCTCGCGTCGCGCGAGCAGGCGCTGGCCTGGCTCGCGGAGCGAGCGGCGGAGCCGTTCGACGGTCAAGACGGCGGGAACACGCCGCGCAACGCGTAGGACACGGGATAGCCCGCGAGGATCGCGCAGGCCACCCAGATCCCGGCGGGCCAGGTCGCCGGGCTGCCCAGCGAGAGCGGCATCCCCGCGCTGGCGCCGACCAGCGCGATCGACGCCGTCACGACGAGGAGCCGACGCAACGCGGCCCCCATGGCGCGCAGGACCCGGGGACGCGTCCAGCCTTCGTCGTGGTCGCGCAGGCGCCACAGCAGGTCGATCGCCGCCAGTCCCGCGAGCCAGAAGGCCGGGCCGCGCACCGGAGAGGGAAGTCGGTTGTCAAGGAACGCGCACAGCGGGACGGCTGCGAGCATCGCCACGATGCCGCGCAGGAACACGGTCGGTCGGTTCCCGAGCGCCCCGGCATCCTCCCCGTCCTCGAGCCGTCCGAGCCGGGAGACGAAGAAGACGTAGCCGCCGTACAGACTCGCCGCAGCCGCGCCCGTTGCTAACGAAACCGGATCTTCCGTCGCCAGCGCTCCCCCGAGGATCCCCGCACCGAGGTTGCCCGCCCGGCACAGGCCGAGCAGCGTGGGCCCGAGCCATGCGCCTCGTCCGCAGAGGTCGTAGGCGGCCGCGAGACCCGACACGCAGGCCATCCAGACACCGAGCTCCCAGCGCACGGTGAAGGCGAGGGCGATGCCGGCGACCTGGAGGCCGACGGCGACAAAGAGGGCGGTCCCGGCCGGGATCGCGCCGGAGGGGATCGGCCGCTCCGGCCGCGTGCGCGCGTCGTGCTCGCGATCCGCCCAGTCGTTCAGGGCCAGGTTGCCGTGGTAGACCCCCAGCGAGGCGAGGATCAGCAGGAACGGCTGCGCGCCTCCGGGCCAGTTCCCGAGCGCACCGAGCGTCCAGCCCGCGGCGATGTCCGCCGCCGCCGACGGCAGCAGCGACAGCCGCAGGAGCCTCCCCCAGGTGCGCAGCATCGTCCGCCGCGCGTCACTGCAGGAGGCGCTTGATGTCGTTGATCGTCGCGTAGATCAGGAGCGACACGAGCATCACGAGACCGATCATCTGGCTGTAGCCCAGCACCCGCTCGGAGACCGGGGAGCCCTTCACCCCCTCGACCAGGAGGAACGCGAGGTGCCCGCCGTCGAGCAGCGGAATCGGCAGCACGTTCAGGAACGCCAGGTTCAGGCTGAGGATGCACAGGAAGAAGAGGAGCTTGGTGATGCCCATCGACGTCCAGTCGTACGACACGCGCGCGATCGTGATGATCCCGCCGACGTTGTCGGAGCTGACGCGCCCCTGGAGCATGCGCTTCAGCGTGGTCCAGGTGTCGACGAAGAACTTCCACGAGGACTGCATCCCCAGCCGCGCCGCCGCCATCACGTTCGGCGCCTGATACGTGTAGTGCGCCTGCAGCAAGTCGAAGCCGTAGGAGGGGTAGCGGTAGGGCTGCGGCGTGACGGCGATCTGCTCGGGCTCGACCTCGCCCCCGGCGCCCGGGCGCAGGACGGTGAACTCCATGGTGTCGCCGTCGCGCGCGGCCAGGCGCGTGCGGTCGACCAGGGCTTGCCAGTCGAGGATGCGCACCCCGTCGATGCGATCGATGCGATCTCCGGAGCGCAGCCCAGCGCCCTCTGCCGGGGATCCGGGAAACACGACGATCTGCGTGCTGTCCAGGTCCGGCGCGAGATGCAGGTCGGAGTACAGCGCAAGGGCCGCGTCGTAGTCGAGCGCCGCGGCGGTCAGGTCGAGCCGGCGACCGTTGCGGTCGACGGTCACGGAGAGCTCCGCGGCGGGGGAGAGCAGCGCGAGCAGCGCGTCCGAGGAGCGCATCACGCGCTGCCCGTTGATCGAGAGGACGCGATCCTGGCGCTGGATGCCCAGCGTGTCGAGCAGCGCGGAGGACCGCAGATCCGCCACCAGGTTCGTGGGGGCGATGATCCCGAGGACCCGGTTGCCCTCGGCCCCGGTGTGGATGGGCTCGATGCTCACGGTGCGCGGCGCCTCGTCGGCGCCCGCGACGAGCAGCACGACGGGTTCGGCGCGCTCCATCAAGAGCTCGAGCTGTTCGTCGAGCTCCAGTCCGTCGACGCCGTCGACCACCTCGAGGATCCGGTCGTCGGTGCGCAGGCCGGCCGCGTACGCGGGCGTGTCGGGCTCGACCCGGATGCGGTGCTCGGGATCGAGCGGGGGCGCGATGCCGATCGTCGGGAAGCCGAAGGCCGGCACGTTCTGCGCCTCGACCGACAGCGTGCGCGGAGCGTCGTCACCGGGCTGGCGCAGCTCGAGCACGATCTTGCCCTCGCCCGCGAGCGCCACCTCGTTGGCGATGTGCATGAAGGCGGGCACCTCGTGCCCGTTCACGCCGAGCACCTCGGTCCCCGCGGGGATGCGCGCGTGCCAGGCCGGACCGCCGGGGACGGCGCGGCCGATCTCGGGCCGCACGAACACGACGCCGTAGCTCAGGATCAGCGGGAACACGACGATCGCGAAGACGACGTTCA
>CAYGPA010000034.1:14191-18256 GCA_964351535.1 uncultured Planctomycetaceae bacterium | reverse complement strand
CGTTCATGATCACGCCGCCGGAGTAGATCAAGAAGCGCTGCGGGACGGACTTGGAGCCGAGCTCGTCGGGGGCGCTCTCCTGGCCCTCGCCGTAGTTCTCTTCACCGGCCATCCGCACGTAGCCGCCGAGGGGCACCGCGGCGAGCTGGTAGGTCGTCGCGCCGCGGCGCCAGCGCAGGAGCGGCGGCCCGAAGCCGAGGCTGAACACGTCGACGCGCACGCCGCAGAGGCGCGCGGCGATGAAGTGGCCCGCTTCGTGCACGAAGATGACCGCTCCGATACCGAGCGCGACCTGGAGAATGCGAACGATCTGGATGAAGTCCATGGACGGATGCGGCCTTCAGACGGAGGCGAGCGCCGCGACTTCCTCGCGCGCTTGCTCGCGCGCGAGTTCGTCGGCCCTCTGCAGGGACTCGACACTGGGTTCGTGGCCGGCGCGGCGGGCGAGGACGCTCGCGTTGACGCGGACGATGTCGGGGAACGCGATCCGGTCGGCCAGGAACGCCTCCACGGCGACCTCATCGGCCGCATTGAGCGCGCAGCCTGAATCCCCGCCGGCCTCGACGCACTGAAATCCCAGCTCGAGGGCCGGGAAGCGCCGGGGATCGACTTCCTCGAAGGTCAGGCTGCGGAAGAGCTCCGTGTCGAACCCCTTCAGCGGGGCCTCGACGCGCTCGGGGTGGTGCAGGCAGTAGTGCAGGGGCCCGCGCATGTCGGGCGGCCCGAGCTGGGCCATCACGGAGCCGTCGACGAACTCGACCATCGAGTGCACGACGCTCTGTCGGTGGATCACGACGTGGATCTTCTCGCGCGGCACGCCGAAGAGTCGGTGCACCTCGATCACCTCGAGCGCCTTGTTCATCAGCGTGGCCGACCCGATCGTGATGCGCGGCCCCATCTCCCAGGTCGGGTGCCGCAGCGCGCGGGCCGGCGTGACGGCGTCGAACTCGTCGAGCGGCAGGTCGCGAAACGGCCCGCCGCTGGCGGTCAGGTGGATCGTGCGCACGCGGTCGATCGACTCGCCGACGAGGCACTGGAAGATCGCGCAGAGCTCGCTGTCGACCGGCAGGATGCGGCCGCGCCCCGAGCGCACGAGATCCATCAGCAGGCCGCCGGCGATGACCAGCGACTCCTTGTTCGCCAGGGCGAGCGTGCGGTCGCGTTCGAGGATGCGCACCGAGGCCATCAGCCCGGCGGCGCCGACGACGCCGTGCACGGCCGTGTGGTAGTCGGCTTCGGCCGCGAGCTCCTCCACGGAGTTCGGGCCGCTGAAGAGGTGCGTCTCCGGGGGCAGCTCCGGACGGATGCGGTCGGCGGCCTCGGGGTCGGCCAGGGCCGCGAACCGCGGACGGAACTCGCGCACCTGCTCCAGGAGCGGCTTCCAGGAGCGGCGCGCCGCGAGACCCACGACCCGGAAGGCCGAGGAGTGCGCGCGCACGACGTCCAGCGTCTGGGTTCCGATGGAACCGGTGCTGCCTAGAACCAGGATGGGCTTCATGCCGAAGGGCTCGCGGTCTGTAAGAGGGGTACCTAGACCGGGCCGTTCCGGTCGGCTAGATCAAAAGGGCTCGACTCGAGTCGTTGCGACCCGCCCCGCGCGGCCGTAAGTTTATTCGCACGCGCAGCGCGAGGCCATTCCCGCAAGCCCGGACCGCCCCTCGACGACGCGAGCCCCAGCGTGTGGAACCGCGATCCCAGCTTTTGCCCCCTCTGTGCCGCGGAGCTCGTCCGCGCGGAGATCGAGGGGCGCTCCCGTCAGCGCTGCCCGCGCTGTGACTTCGTACTCTACTTGAACCCGGCCTGCGCGGCAGCGGGCATCGTGGTCGACGACCGCGGGCGCGTGCTCATGATCCGGCGCGCCATCGACCCCGGCAAGGGCCTCTGGGCCCTGCCCGCCGGCTACCAGGACGTCGACGAGGGTCCCGCGGAGACCGTCGCCCGCGAGGTGCGCGAGGAGACCGGCCTCGACATCGAGGTCGGCGAGCTCTTCGACGTCGTGTTCATGCCGCACAACCCGCGCAAGCCGGCCAACCTGATCAGCTACGTCTGCACCGTGCTCGGGGGCGAGCTCCAGGCCGCGGACGACGCGCTCGAGGCGCGCTTCTTCGACCTCGACGAGCTCCCCGACGACATCGCCTTCGAGAATCGCGAGCGGATCCTGGAGCCGCTGCGCAGCCACCCGCTCGTCGCTTCCCGACGGGCCGCGGCCGAACGGATCGCGGGGTCGCCCGCGGGAGCCTCGACGGCGTCCGGCGGCCTGACCTACCGCGACGCCGGCGTGGACATCGACGCCCAGAACGCCGCGCTGGCCTCCGCGCACAGCGCGATCCGGGAGAGCTTCACGCCGGGCGTGGTGGGCGACATCGGCTCCTTCGGCGGCCTCTTCGATCTCGCGCGCGTCGACGCGGCGGGGGAGCTGCTCGTCGCCAGCGCCGACGGCGTGGGCACCAAGCTCGAGGTCGCGCAGCGCGCCGGCGTGCACGACACGGTCGGACGCGACCTCGTCAACCACTGCATCAACGACGTGCTCGTGCAGGGCGCGCGGCCGCACTTCTTCATGGACTACGTGGGGACCGGGCGGCTGGACCCGGAGGTCATCGCGTCCGTGATTCGCGGCTGCGCGGGCGCCTGCCGCGACGGTGGGCTGGCCCTGCTGGGTGGCGAGACGGCCGAGATGCCGGGACTCTACGGCGAGGGGGACTACGACCTCGTCGGCTTCGTCGTCGGCTCGGTGCCGCGCGAGCAGTTGCTCGACGGATCGCGCGTTCGGCCCGGCCAGGTCGTGCTGGGGCTCGGCTCCTCGGGGCTGCACACGAACGGCTACTCGCTGGCGCGCAAGATCGTGTTCGAACGACTGGGACTGGACGTGCACTCACGACCCCCGGAGCTCGAGGGCGCCACCGTCGCGGAGGCGCTGCTGGCGCCGCACCGCGCGTACCACCGTCTGCTCCTGCCGCTGCTCGCGGAGGGTCACCTGGCCGCACTCGCCCACATCACGGGCGGCGGTCTGGCGGAGAACTTCGAGCGGGTCCTCACCGACTGCGATGCCGAGCTCGACCGCGACGCCTGGGAGACGCCGGCGGTCTTCCGCTGGCTGTGCGCCGGCGGCGACGTGGCGCGCGACGAGGCCTTCCGCGCCTTCAACATGGGGATCGGCATGGTGCTCGTGCTCGACGCCGACCGCGTCGACGTGGTGCGCAAGCGCCTCGCCGAGCAGCGGGAGCCGACCCACGTGCTGGGACGGATCACGGCCGGGCGTGGGAAGGTCCGATGGACTTCCTGAGCGGCTCGCTCGTCGCCCTGCTGCTCTTCGCTCCGCAGGGTCCCGAGGCTGCCGGCTCCTCCGCGGCTGGCGATCCGGTCGAGGAGGCCTACGCCCAGGCCGAGGCCGCCCCGCCCGGCACCGCGCGCAACGCCGCCCTGGCACGCTGGCTCGATCTGCGGGCCCAGCGCGGCTTCGCGCAGCCTCCCGCGCCCGAGCGCGTGCTCCTGGCCTGGGAGGGCTGGGTGGAGGCCGCCAAGGACCTGCGCTTCGACGAGGCCCTCGCCATCGGCCGCCCGCTGCACGCGGAGACGCGCGCGACGTGGAGCGCGATCAGCCTCGCGCTGTCCCTCAATCGCTCTGGAAGGGTCCAGGAAGCCGATTTCGTCCTCGCGGGCCAGGCTCAGCTCGAGCCGGAGGCCGCCGCTCTCTGGAACCAGCGCGGGATCTACGCGCTGGCCACCGGTGACGAAGACCGCGCGATGGACTATCTGAATCAGGCGATCGACCTCGGTTCCGCGGATGCCCGCGCCGTGGTGGCGCGCCACCACCTGGCGCTGGGACGCTGGGAGCAGGCCCGCGAGGGCTTCCGCCGCGTGCTCGAAGACGAGCCCACCCATCCCTGGGCGGCCCGCGGCTGGGGGCTCGCTGTCCTCTCCCGAGGCCCCGGCTTTACCCGTGACCGGTAGAACGCGAAGCTACTCGTCCCTCAGCTCTCGACCCCCGCCCCGGACCGACGTCTCGCAGACCCGGACCGGGGGACTCCGCACCCCCGCGTGGGGCCCGTACTGGAGAAGGCACAT
>CAYGPA010000034.1:0-14181 GCA_964351535.1 uncultured Planctomycetaceae bacterium | reverse complement strand
TCGCCGCTCTCGCCGTTCCCGCCCTGGCTCCCGCCCAGGAGCCGGAGCTGCGCAGCTCCGACCACAAGAAGCTCGGCGGACTCGTCAGCAAGTACTTCACCGCCAAGCGCGAGAACAAGAAGCCCTACGAGGCGCTCGCCAGCGTGCAGGAGGAGCTCGACAAGATCACCAGGAAGATGAAGGACCGCGACGCGCTGTCGCTGACCGCCGACCTCGAGCAGGTCCTGTACCTCGCCGAGGAGACGAACCCGCGCGGCGTGAAGCTCGGCGCGACCGTGGAGCGCAAGGTCGAGTCCGACCACTTCGTGGACGAGGACGGGAAGCCGTTCGAGATCCCCTACGCCGTCTCGTCGCCGAAGAAGTACAAGGCCTCCACCGGGCCCTACCCGCTCCTCCTTTGCCTGCCCGGACTGCGCGAGGGCAAGCCCGACGAACCGACCCAGCACATCATCGAGTTCTGGAAGAATCCGGACCTGCTCGACCAGGCCATCGTGGTCACGTGCTGGCTGCCCGAGGACACTTCCCGCTGGGCCTCGATCGGTGACAAGGACGCGCCCGGTGGCGCCGGCATCCTGCTGTCCGTACTGAAGGACGTGACCGACACGTTCCTCATCGACAGGGACAAGATCTTCCTCGCCGGGCGCGAGGCCTCGGTCCCCGCCATCCTCGAGATCGGCGCCATGTTCCACGATCGCTTCGCGGGCATCATCGGACGCACCGGAGACATCGGGGACACCGGCTGGGAGAACTTCCGCAACCTGCCGACCTACCTCGCCGGCGCGGGCGAGAAGGCGAGCGCCTTCGAGAAGAAGATCCAGGAGGCCGGCTACAACAACACGACGGTCAAGCCCGACGGCACCGAGGACGAGATCTGGGAGTGGATGCAGGCCACTTCGCGCGCGTCCTACCCCGAACACGTGACGCTGTATCCGGGCTCTCCGACCCCGTACCGCGCGTACTGGGTCGAGCTGCCGCGCGGCGGCAACGAGGACGGGGCCAAGGTCGATGCGGTCATCGACCGCGGATCGAACACCATCACGGTCGAGGCCGAGGGCATCCGCAGCGTGCGCCTCTTCTACAACGACGCCCTGCTCGACCTCGACAAGCCCGTCCGGGTGATCGTCAACAAGGTCGAGCACGAGACCGTCATTCCACGCCGTCTCGAGGACGCGCTGGACTGGATCTTCGACGGACGCTGCGACCCCGGCCGCTTCTTCGTCAATCAGCTCAACTACGACGTCGACACGGTCGAGTAGGCCACGCCTCGTGGGCGACCGCCGTTCCGGGTCTCTGCCGATCCTGGTCGTCGCCGCGGTCGCGGGGGCCGGGACCCTGGTCGTCGAGCTCGCGGCCGCGCGCCTCATGGCGCCTTGGTTCGGGACCAGCGCCGCCGTGTGGACCAACGTCATCGGCGTCGTGTTGCTGGCACTCTCGCTCGGCTACATGATCGGAGCGCGCCTCTCGAGCCGCGGCCGTCCCGCCGCGTGGCTCGCGCGGACGCTGATCCTCGGCGGCCTGCTCGTCGCGCTCCTGCCCTCGCTCGCGCGTCCCGTCTGCGAGCTCTTCGTTCCCGCGGACGTACCGCTCGCCGACGCCGCGCCGCTCTTCTTCTGGGGCAGCCTGGCCGCGACGCTGGTGCTCTTCCTGCCGCCGGCGGCGCTGCTCGGCTGCGTCGGGCCGCTGGCGGTGGAGCTCGTGCAGGCGCGTCGCGGCGGCCACGCGGGGACGGCGGGGGGAGAGGTGCTCGCAGCCTCCACGCTCGGCAGCCTGGTCGGGACCTTTGCGACCACGCACGCGCTGCTCCCCGGCCTCGGCCTGCGCTCCTCGTTCCTGGTCGCGGCACTCCTGCTCGGGGTCTCCGGCGCCATCGTCGCCGTGTTCACGCGGCTGCCGTCCCACGCCGGAGCCGCCGCGCTCGGACTCCTCGCCGCCGGGTTCCTGGCGCCCCGGTTCGAGCCGCCCGCGGTTCGCGCGGGCTGGCGCGAGCTGGCGCACCTGCAGTCCCCGTACCAGTCGCTGCGCGTGATCGAGGGCGAGCTCGACGGCCGTCCGCTGCGCCTGCTCCAGGTGAACGAGGGGTCGAACTCGTTCCAGTCCGTCTGGCGGCCCGAACCCGGGCCGGTGGGGGAGGGCTTCTACTACGACGCCTTCGCGCTCCCGGCCTGGTGGTCCGCGGCCGAGGGGACCTGGCGCGTCCTGTCGCTCGGTATGGGTGCGGGCACCGCGCTGCGCGTGCTGGAGGGCGCGTCGCCGCCCGGGCTCTCGATCGACTTCACCGGCGTGGAGATCGATCCCGAGGTCGTCGCCGCAGGGCACGCCTTCTTCGACCTGCCTCCGGCCGGCCCGACGCGCACCTACCTCGCCGGGTGGGACGCGCGCGCCGCGGTCCGCCTGCATCCAGGCGACCTCGACCTCGTCCTGCTCGACGCCTACGCGCACCAGGTCGAGATCCCGCCGCACCTCTCCTCGGTCGAGTTCTTCCGCGAGCTGCGCGAGCGCCTGAAGCCCGGCGGCTGGCTCGCCATCAACGTCGGCGGCTTCGGCATGGAGGACCCCGTCGTGCGCTGCGTCGTCGGCTCCGCCACCGCGGCCTTCGCGCAACCCGCGCTCGTGCTGCGCGTTCCCACGGCGCGCAACTTCGTCGTGTTCCTCCGCCGCGACGCGCTCGCCACGACCCCCGACGACGCGGAGTGGATCCGGGCGACGCCCTTCGCGAGCGAGCTCCTCGGGCCGATGTCCCTTCCCGGCGCGTGGCGGGTCTTCGAGCCCGGCGAGCTGCCCGCCTGCGCGACGGACGATCGCAATCCCCTAGAACAGCTCCAGCGACGCTCGCTCCGCGAGGCGCGCGAGCGGCTGCGCGGACGGATCTGAGCGCCGTGCTCGCCCTGCTCCTCCTCGTGCTGCTCGGCGGTGCCCCGCGACCCGACACGGGCTACGACCAGGCCCTCGAGCTCGCCGCCCAGGGGCGGCTCGTCGCCGCGCTCGAGGCCGCCGATCGCGAACCCGACTCCCTCCGCCGCGCCCAGGCGCGCGTCTACGTCCTCTACCGCGGCCGCGACTTCCTCGGCGCGCTGGCCGCGGCGCGCGCGGGCCTGCAGCGCGAACCCACGGACGCCTGGCTGCTCGAGCGCGCCGCGGCCTGCGGCCTGGCGCTGCGCGCTCCGGACATCGCGCGCGAGTACGCCGAGCGCCTCCTCGAGGTGCCGGCTTCCGGGCCCTTGCGCGACGCGGCGGCCGCGCACGTCGCTGCGGCGGAAGAGCTCGAGCGACTCGACGGCCTGGTCGCCCAGGGGGTTCGACGCGCACGCTCGACGGCGCTCGCGCTGGTCGCCCTGGCGCTCGCCGTGCTGGTGTTCCTGGCCTACGGGGTCGCGGTCGAGGGTCGGCGCGCCACCGCGCCGGGCTGAGCCCGTGCGCGGCGTTCCACGCCGGTTCAGAAGATGTCCAGCAGACCGCGGCCGCTGGCCGGGTCGTAGAGCGTCTCCGTCGGCGCCAGGTAGTTGACGTCCTGGGAGAAGCGCGAGTTCCACGGCAGGCGGTGCTTCGATCCCAGCGTGCCGAGGGCCGCCGCCGCGAAGGCCCGCGCGCGCGCGGTGACCTCGTCGTCCGCCAGCAGGTCGAGGAGCGCATCGACGGCGCGCACGTCGCCGATGGTGCCCAGCGCGGCGGAGATCGAGGCCTGCGTGGCGAGGCTCTCGGCCTCGCGCAGCATGTCGACCAGCTCCGGAACCAGCTCCTTGTCCCCGAGCAGGCCCAGCCCGATCGCCGCGTCGCGCAGCAGCGCCGGGCGGTAGCGCGAGTCGCGGACGATGTCTCGCAGCGTGTCTCCGGCGCTGCGCGCGCCGAGCAGACCCAGTCCGATGGCGGCGTGTCCGCGGGCCACGTCGTCGGAGAGGTCCTCGAGCCGGCGTACGAGGATGGAGGTGGCCGCGGGGTCCGGCACCAGCCCGAGCGCGATGCAGGCGCCGCCGACGACGTCCGGCGTCGCGGCCTCCCCCGCGAGGCTGCGCAGGGCCTGAAGGCTGTCCGTGGAGGCACCCTGGCCGAAGCGGTCGGCGTCGCGCTCGAGCAGGCCCAACGCCAGCGCGACCCAGGGCCGCGACAGGGTCTTGGCCCGTGACAGGAGTCGCAGGAGGTCGGAGCGAGCCGCGCGCAACGTCGCGCCGGACTCCACACCGGTGCCCGGCCTGGTCGCGACGCGGGCCAGCGCGATCAGCGCCTCGTGCCGCACGATCAGCTGTCCGCCCTCGATCTGGCGTCGCAGGGCCTCGCGGGCCGCGGCGTCCACGGGATCGGAGTCGGCGTCGGCCGTGGCCGCGAGCGCCTGGACGCAGCCCACCTCGACCTCGATCGGATCCTTCGCGAAGGGCTGGAGGGGCGCGGTCAGGGCCGTCAGCACGCGGGCGCGCAGCGCGGGCGGGGCGCCGCGCGCGAGCCGACCCAGCGCGTAGGGCGCGTGCGCGCGGACCGTACGCGGCAGGTCGTCGTCGAACAGCACGTCGATCGCAAAGCGGATCTGCCCGGCGCGCGAGCTGGCGGGGTGCGGCCGGGTGTCGTCGGCAGCAGGTTCGTCCTCGGCGGGTAGGGCGAGCGGAACGTTCGCCAGCGCCAGCAGGCACGCGACGCGCAGGTCGTGCTTGCGGCCCGCGTCCGCTTCGAAGTGCTTCACCAGTCGCTGCACGACGAAGCGCCGCACGTCCTCGCGCTCCGTGCGCATGCCGACCAGCCCGAGACCGAAGGCCGCGAAGGCGCGTGTGCGATGCGGCACCGCGCGTCCGCCGACGCGACGACGCCCGGCCGGTCCGTCGTCGATCAGCTCGGCCAGGACGAAGACCTGCTCGTCGCCCTGCAGGATCCCGAGGGCCAGCGCGGCGCTCTCGGCGATCTCCTGGTTGGCGTCGTCGAGGAACCCGGCGAGCACGGCTTCGAGGTCGCGATCCGCGTGCTCCAGCTCGGGAGGCGCCGCACCGATCTTGGCGAGCGCGATCAGGAGCGCCGTGACGAGGTCGTTGTCACGCTCGACCTCGAGCGCGCGCAGCAGCGCGGGGACCACCCGGCCGTGGAGCAGGTCGGGTGGCGGAGCGAGGTGGCCGTCGGTCTGGGAGCGCTCGCCCGCGCCGAGATAGAAGTCCTGCTCGCGCGACATCGTCCCTCCTGCGCGCACGGCGGCCCGCAGGTCGAGGTACGGCTCGCGATTGAAGCCCCACCACGTAGACCACGAGTCGACCGCCGCGCCGCCTCCGGCGACCGTGGGGCTCGGTGCGCCGCCCGTGGGCGCCGCGCCGCCGGGCGGAATCGTGGCCCCCGGCCCGCGGTAGACGCCGCCGTGCCCCTGGGCGGCGCCCGCGAGAAGCATGGGAGTTCCGAGCAGCACCAGCGCGCGCAGGCGATTCCCCAGCTTCGGGGAGCGGCGGGGGGCGTCCTGGGGCACGTCGGCTACGGCAGGTCGAGGATGCCGCGGTTGCCCGTCAGCGACGGCGTGGCCGCGAGGTAGTTGACGCCGCAGGAGTACTTCCAGCGCCACGGCAGCATGTCCTGCTCGCAGACGACCCCCAGGGCGTACGCGGCGAACGCGCGCGCGAGGTCGCTGGACCCCTGGTCCTCGAGCAGCTCGACGAGCCGGGGGACCACGCGCGCGTCCCCGGCCTGTCCCAGCGCCTGGGCCAGCGCGGACTGCGACGCGAAGCTGCCCGCATCCGCGAGCATGTCCGCGAGGCGCGGTCCGGTCTGACGATCCCCGAGCAGGGCCAGGGCGATCGCGGCCTGTGAGATCCGCAGCGGGCGGAAGCGCGAGTTCTCCACGAGCTCGACGAGCTGCGGCGCGGCGGAGCGCGCGCGCATCAGGCCGAGGCCGAGCGCCGCGTACCCCGCGGTCGAGTCGTCGCCGTGGCCCTGCACGACCTCGACGAGCCGCGAGGTGCCGGGCGCGGCGCCACCGAGGCCGGTGGCGATCGCGAAGGCGCCGAGGTCGCGCGTCGAGTGCGCGTCCCGTAGCCCCGCGACCAGGAGCGCCGTCGTGTCGGAGTCGACGGCCACGCCGACGTCGGCGAGGTGGCGCGCATGGAGCCCCGTGGCCAGTGCGGTCCAGGCGCGCGACGTGCTGCGGCCGGCGTGCAGCTCCTTGCGCAAGAAGGTCGCGACCGCATCGCGTCCGGAGAGCGGCTCGCCGACGCCGGTCCCCGGACGGGCACCGACCTGCGCCAGGGCGATGTGCGCGAAGTGCCGGACGGTCGGGTCGCCCGTGGCCGTGGCCACGCGCTGCAGGTCCCGGCGGATCTCGCGATCCAGGACGTCGTCGTCGGCATCCCCGAGAGCGCCGAGCGCCAGCGCCGCACTCTGACGGATCTCGCGCTGGACGCGCGAGCGCGGACCGAGGACCTCGAGGCAGAGCTGCGCGGCCCGCGCGCGAAGTCCCGTGGACTCCGGCACGTCGGCCACGAGCCGCGCCAGCGCGGTCGGCACGTGGGCGCGAACGAGGAACTTCGTGCTGCGCGCCTCGTAGAGGTCGAGCAGCCAGGCGATCTGCGCCTGACGGCAGCGCGTGGGAGAGTCGATGCGCTCGCCCGGCGTGTAGCCGACCTCCACGGCCAGCGGCACGAGGCCGAGGGCCTGGACGCAGGCCACCGGGACGTCGAGCGGACCGGTGCGGTGGGTGCGCAGCGCGCGCGTGAGCTGGTGGACGATGTAGCTGCGGACATCCTCGTTCGCCGTGCGCGAGCCGATCAGGCCCAGCGCGTAGGCCGCGAAGGCCCGCTGGCGCTCGGGGACCGTCTCGCGACCGCGGAGCTGGGCGCGCGCGTCGCCTTCGAGGAGCTTGGAGAGCGTGAACACGGACGTGTCGTCGCCGTGGATCCCGAGCGCCAGGACGGCCAGCTCGGAGACGTTCGCGTTCGCGTGGTCGACGAACTTGCGCAGCGCGGGCTCGATGGCGAGCTCGCTCTCCGCCGGCGGCGTCCCCAGGCGTCCGAGCGCCACGAGGGCCGCGCCGATCAGGTCGTTCTGCTGCTCTTCCTGCAGCACGCGCAGCAGCGCGGGCGCCACGGTCTCGAACACCAGGCCGGGGCTCGGTCGGAACGCCTGGCGCTCCTGCGGGCGGGAGCCGTCACCGAGGAAGAAGTCGTCGCTGCCGGTCTCCAGGTCGGCGGCGAACAGGCTCTCGCGGATGGCCTGGTAGGGGTCCTTGTTGAACTCCCACCAGGTCTGCCACAGCGTGCGGTCCGCCGGCAGCTGCGTCTGCGTGGGTCCGACGACCACCGGCACCCCCGGGGGAGCGGGCGCGCTCAGGCTCGCGCGGGCGACGGCCGGCGCGCAGAGGGGCGCTGGAGTTCCCGAGGACGCCGCACCCCCGGTGAGGCCGGCCGGGCTGGGGGCGGGGACGGTGTCTCCGGGGCCGCGATAGGACCCGGGGCCGCCGGAGGTGTCGGGCTCCTGACGATCCGGCGGAACCACCTGGGCCGCCGCGAGGGGGACCAGGGCAAGGAGGCCCGCCAGGCCGCTGCGTGCGAGAGAGAACGATACGTGCATGTTTCCGAACGCTGGGGTCAGCGGCGCACCGCGAGCCGGTCCGCCGGTCGTCCCCCCCCGGGTTCGGGAAACAGCAAGAGGCGTGCCGCCGAGGCCCGCGGTGCACCTCGAACACCCCAGGACGCCTCCTGGAGGGCGGGGGAGGGCCTCGCGGGCCCCGCGAGCGCCGCCGCTGCCGTCGAACCTCGCACCGACCTCGCACCGACCTCGCGGCGGGGTCGTGCGCTCGAGCACACCCCCCGCCCGGCCCCTGGCCGGGCGGGGGGTGCCGAGGCTAGCGGATGTCGAGGATGCCGGTTCCCTGGGCGGGATCGGTCAGGGTCGCCGTGTTCGCGCGGTAGTTGATGTTCGCGGCGATCTTGGCGTTCCACGGCAGCGGCTCCTTGTCCGCGACGATGCCGAGCGCGACCGCGGCGAAGCCGCGCGCGGCTCCGGTCTTCTGCTGGTCCCCGAGCATGTCGATCAGCGGCTCGATCGAGCGCCGATCGCCGATGAAGCCGAGGGCCGACGCGATCGAGGCCTGGGAGGCCAGGCCGCGGGCCTGGTCCAGCATGGCCACCAGGGAGTCCGCCACGGGCTTGTCGCCGAGCAGGCCGAGGCCGATGGCCGCGGACTTCAGCAGGTCCGGCTGGTACTTGGAGGCCTCGACGACCGACTGGATGGGCTCGATGGCGTCGCGTGCGCCGAGCAGGCCCAGCGCGATGCAGACAAAGCCCCGCGTGCCCGGTGCGCGCATGGACGCGAGCTTCTCCAGCAGCACCTCGCTCGCCTGGAGGTCCCCCAGGATGCCCGCGCCGATCGCGTTCGCGCCGATCGCGAGCGCCGAGTTCGAGTCGTCCAGCGCCATCCGCAGCGCGGCTGCGGACTCGGCGCTCGCGGGCACGCCCGTGCGGTCCGCGAGCGACTTCTCGAAGAGCCCGAGCGCCAGGGCCGCCCACCGGCGCATGCTGGACTTGCCGCGCGCGAGCTGCAGCAGGAGCTGCTTGCGCACCTCCGGCACGGCCGCGGTCGCGTCGCCCGCGGTCGAGCTGCCCGGCCGTCCCCCGACCTGGGCCAGGGCGATCAGCGAGAAGTGCCGCGCCTGCACGTCGGCGAGGTTGTGGGGGACGTCCGTGAGCGCCTTGCGGATCTCGATGTCGAGCTCGTCCGAGTCGGCGTCGCCGAGGAGGCCGAGAGCCAGCACGCAGGACTGCTGCAGCTCGCGCTGCGCCTTCGAGTGGCGGTCGATGTCGGCCAGCAGGATCTCGGCCACGCCCTGCTTCAGACCCGCGGACTCCGGCACGTCGCCGAGCAGCCGCGCGAGCGCGGTCGGTACGTGCGCGCGGGTCAGGAAGCTGACCTCCTCGTCGCCGTAGTAGTCGGTCAGCCACGCGAGCTGCGACTGCCGGCACTCCGCGACCGCGAGCTCCGGAGCTCCCTCGCGCAGCTCGGGCGCGACCCACGCCGGGTCCAGGTCGAGCGGGACCAGTCCCAGCGCGGTGACGCAGGCCACCGGCACGTCGCGCAGGGGCATGCTGCGGGCCTCGCCGGCGAGCATCTCGGCCAGGATCGTGACGATCTCCCGACGCACGTCGGCGTCGGACGTGCGGTTGCCGATCAGGCCCAGGCCGAAAGCGGCGAACGCGCGCGTTCGCGTCGAGACCCTGCGGCCGACGAGTTCCTGCCCGCGGTCGCTGTCGAACAGGAGGTCGCGCAGCGTCGGAACCGAGGCCTCGTTGGCCAGGATGCCGAGCGAGATCGCGGCGGTCTCCGAGATCTCCTGGTTCCCGTCCGCGAGGAACTTCCGGATCACGGGCTCGAATCCGGACTGGCCGCCCTCGCCCTTGGCGTCGCCGATCTTGGCCAGGCCGACGAGGCAGGCGGTCACGATGTCGTTGTGACGCTCGGTCTCGAGCGCCGCGAGCAGGGCCGGGACGACCCTCTCACGGATGTCCGTCTCGGAGGGGCGCAGCGTGTCGCGCGCCTGGCTCTTCTCGCCTTGGCCGAGGAAGAAGTCCGCGTCTCCGGTCTGGGTGCCGGCCGAGTGGATCGCGGCCTTCAGGTTCAGGAAGCGCTCCTTGTTGAAGCCCCACCAGAACTCCCACAGCGTGAGGTCCGGTCCAGCGGCGGCTGCGCCCGTGTCGACGGGCCCGCGCCGCTGACCGGCCTGGCCCGGGGCCACGCCCGGACCCGTGGTGGCGCCGGGCGTGCCGGGGGATCCGGTGTCGGGGGCACTCGGTCCCGCGGGTCCGCGCCCCGCGGCGCCGCCTCCGCCGCCGTTGCCTCCGCCGGGGGGAACGGTGTCCCCGGGTCCTCGGTAGGTGCCGCCGTGGCCGGCGGAGTCCTGCTGCAGTCCCAGGCAGGCTGCTGCGAGCAGCGCGCCGATCGTGATGATTCGTTTCATGAGAAGCCGGTACCTCGTCCGCTGAGCCCCACAGGACTTGCCTGGTACTCCCAGGCGCAACGGGCGTGCCGTCCGGTGCGCGTCGACGCGCCGGGCGCTCGCAATCCGCTCCCACGGCTTCCAGGTGGGGGAGGAAAGCACGAGAAGGCCGCGCGCGCCGCCGACCGCCTCGCCGCGCGCTCCCTCGTTCGCGTTTCGACCTCGTGCGGTGACGTCACGGGAAGCGGACGCGCGCAGGAGTTGCGCCTACCAACGCAAACCGCCCGGGGGCGCAGGCCCCCGGGCGGTGTGGCGGTTCGAACTTCCGTCGCTCGACTACAGGATGTCGAGGATGCCGGTGCCCTGCGAGTTGTCGGTCAGGGTCTGCGTGTTCGCGCGGTAGTTGATGTTCACCGAGATCTTGGCGTTCCAGGGGAGCATCTCCTTGTCCGCCACGATCCCGAGGGCCACGGCGGCGAAGGCGCGCGCGTTCGCGGTCTTCTCCTGATCCCGCAGCATCTCGCACAGCGGGTCGATGGAGCGGCGGTCGCCGATGAAGCCGAGCGCGGTGGCGATCGAGGCCTGGGAGGCCAGACCCTTGGCTTCGTCCAGCATGTCGACGAGCTCGGGAACCAGCTGCTTGTCGCCCAGAAGGCCGAGGCCGATGGCCGCCGACTTCAGCAGGTCGGGCTGGTACTTCGAGCTCTTGACCAGCTCCTGGATGGGAGCGATCGAGGCGCGAGCGTCGATCAAACCGAGCGCGATCGAGATGAAGCCGCGCGTGCCGGGCTCGCGCATCTGGTCGAGCTTCTTCAGCAGCACGTCGGTTGCCTGCGGGTCGCCCATGATGCCCGTGCCGATCGCGTAGGCGCCCATCTCGAGGGCGGACTTCGAGTCGGCCAGGGCCGAGCGCAGCGCGGAGGCGGCGTCGGCGTTGACGGCCTGGTTGGCGTTGTCGGCCAGCGCGTTCTCGAGCACGCCCAGCCCGATGCCCGCCCAGCGCTTCATGCTGGACTTGCCGCGGGAGAGCTGCTTGAGGAGTTCCTTGCGCACCTCGACGGCACCGGCGAGCGAATCGCCTTCGCCCTTGCCGGGACGGCCGCCGGCCTGCGCCATGGCGATCACCGAGTAGTGACGCGACTGCAGGTCGGCGATGTTGTCCTTGACGTCGATGAGGGCCTCGCGGATCTCCTCGTCCAGCTCGTCCTCGTCGGAGTCACCGATGACGCCGAGGGCGATGATGCAGGACTGCTGCAGCTCCATCTGGGCCTTCGAGTGCTTGTCGACGTCGTCGAGCAGACGGCGCGCGACAGGCTCTTTCAGGTTGGCCGTCTCGGGCACGTCCGTCAGCAGGCGCGCGAGCGCCGTCGGGATGTGGGCCCGGTTCAGGAACATCACGTCCTTGTCGTTGTAGTACTCGAGCAGCCACGCCAGTTGCGACTGGCGGCACTCCTCGGCGACGAGCTCACCGGGCTCCTCGCGCTCGGCCGGGTGGACCCAGCTGGGGTCCAGGTCGAGCGGCACGAGGCCCATGGCGATGATGCACGCGACGGGAATGTCGCGCAGGGCCATGTCGCGGCCTTCGCCGACGAGCATGTCGCTGAGGACCTTGACGATCTCCTTGCGGACGTCGTTGTCGGCCGTGCGGTTGCCGATCAGGCCCAGAGCGTACGCCGCGAACGAGCGCGTGCGCGTCGAGACCGAGCGGCCGATGAGCTTCTTGCCCTCGGCGTTGTCGAACAGCAGGTCGCGCAGCGTCGGCACGGCGGCCTCGTTCGAGAGGATGCCGAGAGAGATCGCGGCGGTCTCCGAGATCTCCTGGTTGTTGTCCGCGAGGAACTTGCGGATCACCGGCTCGAAGCCCGACTCGCCGCCTTCGCCCTTCGCGTCGCCGATCTTGGCGAGGCCGATGAGGCACGCGGTGACGATGTCGTTCTGGCGCTCTTTCTCGAGCGCTTCGAGCATGGCGGGCACGATCTTCGTGCGGACGTCGGCTTCGGAGGGGCGCAGCGTGTCGCGCGCCTGGCTCTTCTCGCCTTCACCCAGGAAGAAGTCGACGTCACCGGTCTGGACGCTGCCGCTCTGGATCGCGGCGCGCAGGTTCAGGAACGGCTCCTTGTTGAAGCCCCACCAGAATTCCCAGAGGGTCAGGTCCGCGCCGCCGACCTGGGCGCCGCTGGTGAGCGGGCCCGACTGGCGACCTGCGGGACCGGCCGCGGGGCCGGCACCGGTCGCGGGACCCGGGGTACCGGGGCCACCGGGACCGGGAGAGCTGGGACCGGCGGGGCCGGGACCGGCCGCGCCGCCGCCACCACCGCCGCCGCCGCCGGGGGGAACGGTGTCGCCGGGACCGCGATAGGTCCCGCCGTGGCCCAGGGAGCTGTCCTGCAGGCCCAGGCTTGCAGCGGCGAGCAGCGCTCCGACAGTGAGGAGTTTCTTCATTGGGTTGTTCTCGTTTCGGGTAGTTCGTACGGCCCCACAGGGCTTGCCACGTCCAGGGGCTCGCAACGGGCGTGCCACCCCGCGGTGTCCCACCATATTAGGCGCGAAAGGGCGCCACATCCACGTCTCAGGGCCCGCCCAGGGGGCCGGCGGGGAGCTTCTCGAGCCCCGTCTCGAAGGCCCGAGACCGGGAACGAGGCCCTCGCGTTTCGATCTCGTAGCACCTCGTCACGCGGTGGACACCTTGGTGGCGCCCCGGTTCGGCGGTGCTATCCGACGCCGCGTCACCGGCGGCGCACCGAGGCGAGCGCGAAGTCGCGGTTGAGCCGTGCGATGTTGCCGACGGAGATGCCCTTCGGGCACGCCGCCTCGCACTCGCCGATGTTCGTGCAGTTGCCGAAGCCCTCGCCGTCCATCGCCTGGACCATGGCGATCACGCGCTCGTCCCGCTCGGGTTGACCCTGGGGCAGGCGCCCGAGGTGCGCGGCCTTGGCGCCGACGAAGAGCATCGCCGCCGCGTTGGGGCAGGAGGCCACGCACGCTCCGCAACCGATGCACGCCGCGGCGTCCATCGAGAGCTCCGCTTCCACCTTGGGCACGGGCAGCGCGTTGGCGTCCGGCGCCGACCCGGTGCTCGCACTGATGAAACCGCCCGCGCCGATGATGCGGTCGAAGGCCGAGCGGTCGACGACGAGGTCCTTGATGACCGGGAAGGCGGTCGCGCGGAACGGCTCGATCGTGATCGAGTCGCCGTCCTTGAAGCGACGCATGTGCAGCTGGCACACCGTCGTCTCGCGGTCGGGGCCGTGCGTCTGGCCGTTCAGCACGAGTCCGCAGGAACCGCAGATGCCCTCGCGGCAGTCGTGGTCGAAGGCCACGGGTTCGCGGCCTTCCGACAGGAGCTTCTCGTTCAAGACGTCCAGCATCTCGAGGAACGACATGTGCGTGCTGATGCCGTTCAGGTGGTAGGTCTCGAACTCGCCCTCCGCGTCCGCCCGGGGCTGGCGCCACACCTGCAGGGTGAGGTTCAGGTTGTCGTTCTCGCTGGTTGCGCTCATTTGTAGCTCCGGGTGCTGGGCTTCACGACCTCGAACGTGAGCGGCTCCTTGTGCAGCTCCCACTTCAGCGCGGAGGGGTCGCCGTTCGACTCGCAGCTCCAGGCCGCGGTATAGGCGAAGTCCTCGTCGTTGCGCTTGGCCTCGTTCTCCTCGGTCTGGTGCTCCTCGCGGAAGTGGCCGCCGCAGGACTCCTCGCGGTTGAGTGCGTCGAGGATCATGTTCTCGCCGAGCTCGAGGAAGTCCGCCACGCGCCCCGCCTGCTCGAGCTGGTCGTTCAGGCTGCGCGCGTCGCCGATGACGTTGGCGTTCTCCCAGTACTGCGCGCGCAGGGCGCGTACGGCGTCGGCGGCCTTGTTCAGGCCCTCCGCGTTGCGCGCCATGCCGCAGTGGTCCCACATGATCTTGCCCAGCTCGCGGTGGAAGCTGTCGACGCTGCGCGAGCCGCCGATCGACATCAGCCGATCGATGCGCGCGCGCACCTCGCCCTCCACCTCGGCGAACGCCGGGTGGCTCGTGTCGACCGCCGGGAGCGTGCGACCCGCGAGGTGCGCACCGACGGTGTAGGGCACGACGAAGTAGCCGTCGGCGAGCCCCTGCATCAGCGCGCTCGCACCGAGCCGGTTGGCGCCGTGGTCGGAGAAGTTCGCCTCGCCGAGCACGAAGAGCCCGGGGATGGTGCTCTCCAGGTTGTAGTCCACCCACAGGCCGCCCATCGTGTAGTGGACGGCCGGGTAGATCCGCATCGGAACCTCGTAGGGGTTCTCGTCGGTGATCTTCTCGTACATCTGGAACAGG
>CAYGPA010000033.1:18309-20949 GCA_964351535.1 uncultured Planctomycetaceae bacterium | reverse complement strand
CGGCGAGCGCCAGGATCGCCGGAGCCGGCGCGAAGATCGCGAACCCGGGGACCTCGAAGTCGTTGGCGAGGCGGATCCCGAACTCGACGAAGGCGACCAGGAACGCGGTCAGCATGCGCCCGCGACGCGTCCCGACCGCCGTGCGCGGATCGGTCAGCATGAAGAAGACGAGCAGCTGGTACATCGGCCCCGTGAGCGGCGCGAGCTCGGCCAGGAGCGGCGAGTCGACCAGCCCGGCGCGCACGCAGGCGAAGGCCGCGAACGAGGTCGCGTAGACCGCGGAGACGTGCAGCACCTTCGCGCGGGAGGCGATCAGCAGGCCCAGCGTCCAGATGACCGCGTTCACGGCGAAGTCGTTGCCGAGCTCGTGGGACAGGATGGCCACCCGGTTCGGCGCCAGCAGGACGAGCAGCGCGATGCCGAGGTTGCTCGGGTTCCAGAGGTGGCGACCGCGGTAGCGCAGGACGTACTTCGAGCCGATGGCCAGCGCCGCGCCCGCGACGAACGGCCACATCAGCCCGCCCGCGGGGCGTACCAGGAGCGCCAGGCTCACGCCCGAGATGTACGCGCTCTGGAGGCGGGGAAACTTGCCGACGAGCAAGAGGCCGAGGGCGATCTCGACCCCGACGCAGGTGCCCAGGGTCAGCGCCAGCTTGCCGTAGCCGCCCATGACCCCGTACTTCCACTCGCCGACGGCGAGGATCACCGTGATCAACCCCGAGATCAGGTTCTTGGGGGACGCCAGGGCGTTCAGGCGTTTCCGCAGGGCGGGGCGGCTCGTCTCGTTCGGGTTCATGGCGAGACCTCCACGAGGCGGTGAACCACGTCGAGCTCCGGGGAGTCGAGGACGAGCTCCTTGCCCGACGGCCAGAGAACGCGCACGGAGACGTCGCCGGGGGTCGGCCCGAGCCCGAAGTGCAGGCGCCTGTCGTTCTGGCTCGAGAAACCGGAGGAGGCCACGACGACCTGCACCTGCTCGCCCACGCTCGAGGTCACGCGCACCTCCGCGCCCAGCGCGTCACGGTTGCTCTCCGTGCCGGTCAGCTCGAGCGCGAGGTGGTGGTTCCCGGTCTCGTTGTCGTTGCGGTAGACGAGCAGCGGTCCGTTCTGGTTCGCGACCACCACGTCCAGGTCGCCGTCGCGGTCCAGGTCGCCGAACGCAACGGCGCGTCCGTCGTGGACGTCGTCCACGCCGAGCTGGCGGCCGGCCTCGTAGTAGCGTCCGCTGCGGTTGCCGATGTGCATCAGCACGCGGCTGCGCTCGTACCCCGACAGGCTGCGGTCCTCCATCGCGGGCCAGTTGGCCACGTCCGCCACGAGGTCGCCCGTGGCGCCCGCGACCTTGGTCATCTGGTACCAGTAGTCGCGGTCGCAGCGCGCGGAGACGAAGCCGTTGGCGACGAACAGGTCCTGCCAGCCGTCGTCGTTCAGGTCCCCGAACTGCGCGCCCCAGGCCCAGCCGCAGTCCGCGACGGGGCCGCTGGCGCGCTGCTCCAGCCCACGGCCGTCCGGCACGCGGTTCACGCGCAGGTTGTTCCCCTGGAACAGGTATCCCGGCGACGAGATGTTCGTGACGAACACGCCGAGGCGGCCGTCGTTCTCGACGTTGCCGAGGGCGACGCACATTCCGCTCTTGGACTCGGACTCGAGCCCGATGCCGCCGGCGAGCCGGAACCCGGTGCCCTGCGTGTTGAGCAGCAGCTCCTCGGCTCCGTAGTCGTTGGCGAGGTAGAGGTCGACCCACCCGTCGCCGTCGAAGTCCGCCGCGCTCACGGCGTAGGTCCAGCGGTGGTTGTCGACGTGGAGTGCATCGGTGGCGTCCTCGAACCGACCCCCGCCGAGGTTGCGATAGAGGCGATTCCGTCCGCCGTTGCGCGCGAACTCGAAGCTGTCCTGCAGGACCTTGGTCGTCTGGAGGTCCCACAGGTCGTGCTCCTCCGCGAAGTAGCCGGTGACGAACAGGTCGGGCAGCCCGTCGCGGTCGTAGTCGAGCCACGTCGCCGCGTTGCTGTTGATCCAGTCCTCCAGGCCGGATCCGGAGGTCACGTCCCGGAAGCGCAGCCCGCCCAGGTTCTCGAACAGCTGGCAGTGTCCCCACTTGTAGAGGAACACGTCCTGGTGTCCGTCGTTGTTCCAGTCCGCCCAGACCGAGCCCATCGTGCAGCCGCGCCCCCGCACGTTGACGTCCGCCAGGCCGGCCTCCGCCGCGCGGTCCTCGAACGTGCCGTCCCCGCGGTTGACGAACAGCGCGTTGGACTCCCCGTGGGCGCTGGTCGAGGCGTAGAGGTCGGGCCAGCCGTCGCCGTTCGCGTCGCAGATCGAGACGGCGGCTCCCACGGCCGCGATCATGGGCTCCAGGTTCGCGAGCGCGGGGTCGAGGCGCGTGGGGCGGTGCTGGAACGAGACGCCGAGCTCGCGGAGGATGATGTGGCTGGCCAGCGAGCAGGCGCCGGGCTTGTAGAAGAGTTTCATGGCTGGAGTTCCTTTCTTGGCGCCCGTTCGTTGGGCACGACGAAGAGGTGCGTCGGATCTGCGCATTCCTCCAGGGAAGATCTAGAATGATGAGCATGAGTGAGCGGAATATTCGTCGCCTGCCGCTGCTGGAGGCCTTCCACGCGATCATGCTGCGCGGTAGCGTGG